>JAGBAV010000135.1 GCA_017938795.1 Clostridia bacterium | reverse complement strand
TTCAAGCTCAAAACTCATGTACGAATTGACTGTCTTTGTTCGCTATGACTCGTGAAAATCATAGCTTCGCGTTCTTCTTGATTCTGTATCGTTTTCAAGGATCATGTGTCAGTCTGAGGCGCTGCTCTCGCTGACAGCTTGGTTAGTATAACTCGTCTGACGTCTTTTGTCAACACCTTTTTTACACTTTTTGAAAAGTTTTTTCATTTTGGGTCTTTATGTCATTTCCCCGGAACAGAGCGGCGGCGGCTGCCTGCATCACACAGGACTTACAGCACCTTCGCGCCGTTCGCCTTCATATGGAAGGAACAGCCCAGCTTCTCCGCGGCGCGGCGGCACATGAGCATGCGCTCCAGAAAGATCTCGAAGTAATCCAGCACAGAGCAGATCCCGTCGTCCAGATCGACGTGCAGCGTGATCTCCTTCTCCTCCGGGTTCACCTCCAGCTTTGAGCCGATGGCGGCGTAATTCACCCGGTCATGGATATCAAAGCCCGTCCTGTCTCGCCCGCGCACCCGGCTGCGGCGGACATCGCTCTTATCCGCCAGAATCAGCGCCGCGGACACCGCGTCCACCGCCGTGCCCGTCTTCTCGTCGTGATTGCCGATGGCAGCGATGATAACCGCAATCTCCTCCGGATCCATGCCAAGGCGCGTAAGGATATTCATCGCCATGATCGCGCCGTTATGCGCGTGGTCCGTGCGGTTGATGCAGTTGCCGATGTCATGCATGAAGCCCGCGATGCGCGCCAGCTCAACCTCCCGCTCCGGGCAGCCCAGCTGCGAAAGGATGCGCCCGGCGTCTGCGGCAGCCTTGCCGGCATGGCCGAAGGAATGCTCCGTAAAGCCCAGCACGCCCAGATTGGCGTTGCCCTTCTGAATATAGGTGCGGATCTCTCTGTTATCCCGGATCTCCTCGAATGTAATCATATGCCCTCCGTCTGTCTGCTCATCTGATCTCGGCGTGCCTGTCAAACAGCACGCGGATCGTCGTGCCCACGCCCGGCTCGCTTTCAAGCCTGATCTGCGCATGATGCCTCGCGGCGATATGCTTGACGATGGCAAGGCCGAGGCCTGTGCCGCCGGTCGCCTTCGATCGGCTCTTATCCACGCGGTAGAACCGCTCAAAGATCTTCTCCTGATATTCTTTCGATATGCCGATGCCCGTATCCTGCACGCAGAGGATCGCCTGATCGCGCAGGGCATGCACGCCGATGCGCACGCTGCCGCCGCGGACATTATAGCGGATGGCGTTGTCGCACAGATTGTACGCCAGCTCCTCCATCATCCGCCTGTCCGCGCAGACAAGCGCCGGGCGGACGTCCAGCTCCAGCGTGACCTGCATGCGCGCCGCACTCTCGCGCAGGGTCTCAGCCGCCCCCTCCGCGATCTGCGCCAGATCGACCGTCTCCGGATTCATCTCCAGCACGGAGCTGTCCATCTGCGAGAGGCGGATGATGTCGTTGATCAGCGTCAGCAGGCGGCTTGCGCTCCTGCGGATATCCCCGGCGAACCGCTTCGCCTGCTCCCCCTCGGCCATGCCGCTCTCAATCAGCTCCGCATAGCCGGAGATCGAGGTCAGCGGCGTCTTGAGCTCATGGGAGACATTTGCCGTGAACTCCACGCGCATATCCGCGCTGCGCAGGATCTCCTCATGCTGGCTGCGGATCCTGCTGATGAAGGGCTCCAGCTCCGGGTAGCCCTCCGCCCCGCTGTCGCCGCTCAGGTTCGCCGTCATCCGGCGGATCGGCGCGATGAGCCTGTCAGTCAGGGCCTCCGACGCCGCGACGCACAGCAGGATCATCGCCGCCATCATCACCAGCACCAGCGGCACGGCCCGCAGATACAGGCTCACGATATTGGACGCGACCTGCGCCGCGCGCAGCACGCTGCCGTCCTCCAGCCGGAGCGCATAATAATAGGTGCTCTTGTCCATCGTCGCGGAGCGGCGGGTCGCCCTGCCCTCGCCGTCCCGCAGCGCCGCCTCCACCTCCGGGCGGGAGGCATGGCTCCCCATCGCGCCGCTGTCGGCCACGGAGTCATACGCCACAGCGCCGTCCGGCGTGATCAGCGTGATGCGCAGCGAGCCACCGACCAGCGCCTCATGCGGCATGCCGTCCTCCCCGATCATGCCGGAGGCCAGATGCGCATACGCGCTCAGGTCGTCAAAGACGCGGCTCTCAAAGACATGGATCGCCAGCACCGCCATCAGCACGACCGATGCGATGATCGACGTCACATTCACAGCGACAAAGCCCGCCATGATCTTTTTCTTCACGCCTGTGCCCTCCTTCATGCAAAGCGCCCCGCCCCCTCGCAGCGGAGAGAGACGGGGCGCGACGGTTGTTTATTGGTCTGCGTCCGCCATGTAGCCGACGTTGCGGATGGTGCGGATCATCGCGCCGCACTCCCCCAGCTTCTGGCGGAGGGAGCGCATATGCACGTCGATCGTGCGGGTTTCGCCCTCATAGCTGGCTCCCCAGACGCGCTCCATGATGACCTCGCGGGAGATGACGATGCCCCTGTTCTTCATCAGCAGGCGCAGGAGCTCGAACTCCTTGTACGTCAGCTCCGCCGGCACGCCGGCGGCCGTGACCACGCGCTTCTCCGGATCCAGCGTGACGCCCCCGCAGACAAGCAGCGCCTCGCGCCCCTCGTCCGTGCGGCGCAGCAGCGCCTTCACCCGGGCGATCATCTCCATCACGCCGAAGGGCTTGGTCATGTAGTCGTCCGCGCCGGCGTCCAGCCCCTTGACCTTGTCCAGCTCCGTATCCTTGGCGGTCACCATGATCACGGGGATGCGCCGCGTATCCGCACGGGCGCGAAGGCGGGCGAGGATGGCGAGGCCGTCCTCATCCGGGAGCATGACGTCCAGCATGACCAGCTCCGGCAGCGCCTCATCCAGCGCGCGGTAAAACGCCTGCGCCGTGTCGAACCCCGCGGTCTGATAGCCGCTGTTCTTGAGGGCGAAGAGCTCCAGCTCCCGGATGCTGCGGTCGTCCTCGACGATATAGATCATCGCATTCCCTCCATCGCTCTGCGTCAGGATCGGGTGTTACTGCGGCAGCCTGTACTTCCTCTTATACTCAGCCTCAGCGCGGTCAAATGCCTCGGCGTCCTGCTTCTTGACCTCCAGCAGATACTCATGCGCATCCAGCTCATCCTTGGGCAGCTGGATCTGGTAGATCGCGATATTGGAGCAGTGGTCGGAGACGCGCTCGAAGTTCGTGGAGATATCGGTCAGGACGAAGCCCTGCTCGATGGTGCACTGGCCGCTGGTGAGGCGGTCGATATGGCGGCCCTTGATGCTCACGTTGATGTCGTCGATGCAGGCCTCCAGCGGCTCGACGGTCTTCGCCAGGGCGGCGTCGCCGCTGAGGAAGGCGTCGATGGAGCGGTTGACGATATCGCGCACGGCCTCGGCGAAGACATGCATCTCCTTCTCAGCCATCGGAGAGAAGGACATATTCTTCTGCTTCAGCTCGCGGGCGGACTCCATGATATTGACCGCATGGTCGGAGATGCGCTCGAAGTCGCTGATGGAATGCAGCAGGTTGGTGACGGTATGGCCGTCCTCGCGGGAGAGCTTCGCGCGGGCGAGCTTGACCATGTAGCTGCCCAGATTGTCCTCGTAATGGTCGATCTTGGTCTCCAGCGCCTCGATGCGCGCGCCGGCCTCGTCGGTATAGACGCCGCCGTCCAGCAGGTCAATCGCAGCAAAGATCGCCTCGCGGGTGAGCTCCGCCATGCGGTTGGCGACGACGCGGCACTGCTCCACGGCGAAGGCCGGAGTCTGCAGGAAGCGCTCGTCCAGCAGGCGGAAGTCGTCGATCTTCTCCGCCTTCTCGTCGTCGCGGACGGTGAGGATCGCCAGCTTCTCCAGCACGGAGGACAGCGGCAGCAGCACACAGGTCGCCGTGACGTTGAACGCGGTATGGATGACTGCGATGCCCGCGGCGTTCGCCGCCGTATCCATGAAGGCAAACGGGAAGACCATGTGGATCGCATAGAAGACGACCATGAAGATGATCGTGCCCAGCAGGTTGAAGTACAGATGCACGAGCGCGGCGCGCTTGGCGTTCTTGCTCGCGCCGATGGCGGAGAGCAGCGCGGTGACGCAGGTGCCGATATTCTGTCCCATGATGATGGGCAGCGCCGCGCTGTACTTGACGGCGCCGGTGATGCACAGCGCCTGCAGGATACCCACGGAGGCGGAGGAGGACTGGATGACCGCCGTGAGCACGAGGCCCGCGATCATGCCCAGAATGGGATTGGTGAACATGAGCAGGATGTTGGTGAACTCCGGCACGTCGGCCAGCGGCTTCACCGCGTCGCTCATCATATTCATGCCGCACATGAGGATGGTGAAGCCCACGAGAATGGAGCCGAGGTGATGCTTCTTCTCGTTCTTGGAGAACATGATGCACGCAACGCCCGCAATCGCCATGATCGGCGTGAAGGAGGACGGCTTGCACAGCTGAACAAAGACATTCGAGCCCTCCACGCCCGTCAGCGACAGCAGCCAGCTGGTGACGGTGGTGCCGATATTCGCACCCATGATGATGCCGACAGCCTGCGTCAGGCGCATGATGCCGGAATTGACGAAGCCGACGACCATGACCGTCGTCGCGGAGGATGACTGTATGACCGCCGTCACGGCAGCGCCCAGCAGCACGGCCTTGATCTTATTGTCGGTAAGCTTCTCAAGGATGCCCTCCAGCTTGCCGCCGGACATGCGGGACAGGCCCTTGCCCATGACGTCCATGCCATAGAGGAACAGCGCCAGACCGCATACCATATCAAGGATGCCAAAGATATCCATTTGTTTCTCTCCCTTGTCGTCTGTATTCCCGCGCCGGCCCGTCGCCGCCGCAGCCTGAATCCATCTTATCAATCCTCTGTAAAGCCGTCAAGAACGCCACGTAAAGTTCATGTTAAATTTGCCTCTGCGCCGCATGTTTATACAGGATCGCGCAGACCAAAAGCAGCGGCGGCAGCCCGGATGGACTGCCGCCGCCAGAGGGGATGGGGAGAATAGGTCTTGGTTAGTTGAGGTCGCCCTGATCGTCGAGCACGACGACGGTCTTGCCCTGCTTGGTCAGGATGGTCTTCGCCTCGTTGATCGCATCCACGTGACGCTGCAGGATCGCATTGGAGTTATGCGTTCTGGAGGTCGAGAAGTGCAGACAGAACTGGCCATCGTAGTTATTGTTGGTGATGGTCTGCGCGCCGTGCGCCTCGCCGTAGATGGAGCAGACGATGTTGTAGCCGCCGACCGTCACGAGCATCGGGCGGGCCTGATAGCCGATATCCTTCGCCACGGCGACGCCGTAGATATCGCACAGGGTGGAGGTGTCCGCCGCGGTGGACGGCTCCACGTCGGCATGGTTGCCGGTGGACTGGATATAGATCCTCAGGGACTTGCCGGTGCGCAGGTCGGTCAGGGTCGCGGTCTTGCCGCGGGTGAAGCCGATCTTGCTGAGCACGCCGTTGTTCTTCGCCGTGAACCAGCTCATGTCAAAGACCTTGTTCTTGATGTCCACGTCGATGTTGTTGTTGCCGGAGACCGCCTGACGCAGACGCGCGAGGGTCGTCGGGCCGACGACGCCGTCCACCGTCAGACCATAATCGGCCTGGAAGTCCTTGACAGCCTGCTCGGTCTTCGCGCCGAAGTGGCCGCTGACCGTCGCGGAGTAGTAGCCCAGCTGCTTGAGCGCCTGCTGGATCCACTCGACCATGGAGCCGGTGTCGTCATAGCGGTAGGTGGTGCCGTTCTTGCCGAGGTAATCCTCGATCTCCTTCTCGGTCATGACCTTCGCATAGGAGCTGCTGATCCAGTAGCCGGCCTTGGTCTTATACCAGCCGGAGACGGTATTGACGTAGTAGAACACGTCGCCGACGTTGGCGGTGCCGACGCGGTCGGCGCTGGTGCTCGGCTCATAGCGCAGGGCGACGTTGTTGCCCGTGACGCGGATCATGCCGATGGTCTCTTCCTCGCCCCACTCTTCGTTCTTGTCATCCTTGTTGTACTCGTCCTCGGTGATGATCTCCATCATGTCGGAGCGGACATAGCCGTTATAGACATAATTGCCGACCTTGACCGTGACATAATACCAGCGGACGCCGCCGGAGACATAGCTCTTGGTGATGCGCAGGAGGGTGCCCTTGGAGAGGCTGGCCTTCGCCGCGGAGGTGGTGGAGTAAGAGGAGCGCAGGTAGACGTTGTCCTTGGTGATGCGGCCGTAGGAATTCTCGGTCTTCACCGTCGCGCCGTCGTCGTCATCCTCCTTCGGGGAGCCGCCGGTCAGCGTGCGCAGCCTGTTGATCGTCGCCGGGCCGGCCACGCCGTCCACCGTCAGGCCCTCGGCATCCTGGAAGGCGCGGACCGCCTTGCGGGTGAGGCTGCCGAAGTGGCCGGTGATGTCGCCGTAGTAGTACTTGAGCTGCTTGAGCATGGTCTGCAGCTCGGTGACGGCGGCGCCGCCGTCGCCCTCGCGCAGGGAGTTGTTGTTCTTGTTCTGGTTATCGGACTGCGGGGCGTCCATATCCTTGAGCGCCTTGCTGATGGCGTTCAGGGTGGTCGTGCCGGCGACGCCGTCCTGCGTCAGGCCCTTGGCCTTCTGGAACTTCTTGACCGCCTGCTGCGTGAGGCTGCCGAAGTGGCCGGTGATGTCGCCGTAGTAGTAGCCCAGCGTGGTCAGGTCCTTCTGCAGGGCGCTGACCTTCGGGCCGGTGGAGCCCAGCTTCAGGCCGTCCTTGGTGTTGCCGTCATCGTCCTTGACGCCG
This sequence comes from Clostridia bacterium, assembly GCA_017938795.1. Classification (GTDB taxonomy): domain Bacteria; phylum Bacillota; class Clostridia; order Christensenellales; family Aristaeellaceae; genus Ventricola. Next base: position 8,875 of record JAGBAV010000135.1, on the reverse strand, counting down.
TTGTTCTTGAGCGCCTGCTCGATGGCGGCGAGGGTCTTCGCGCCGGCGACGCCGTCCGCGGTGAGACCCTTGTCCTGCTGGAACTTTTTAACGGCCGCCTCGGTCTTCGCGCCGAAGTTGCCGGTGATGTCTGCGTAGTAGTAGCCCAGCGTCTTCAGGTCCGTCTGGAGCTTGGAGACCTTGGTGCCCTGGCTGTTGAGCTTGAGGACGGAGCCGTCGTTCTGGCTGTCGTCGTCCTTGAGGCCGCTGTTCTTGAGCGCCTTCTCGATGGCGGCGAGGGTCTTCGCGCCGGCGACGCCGTCGGGCTTCAGGCCGTTCTCCTCCTGGAAGCGCTTGACGGCCGTCTCGGTCTTCGCGCCGAAGTTGCCGGTGATCTCCGCCCAGTAGTAGCCCAGCTTGGTCAGGTTCTGCTGGAGCGTGCGCACGGCGGCACCGTTGGAATTGAGGCGCAGGCCGCCGCCGCTGCCGCTGTCGCCGCCGTTGCCGCCCTTCTGGGCATAGACGGCGTCGAGCTTGGCCAGCGTCGCCGGGCCGGCGATGCCGTCCGCGGTGAGGTTATAGTCGCGCTGGAACGCCTTGATCGCGGCCTCGGTCTTGTTGCCGACATTGCCGGTGATCTCGCCGCTGTAATACTTGAGCGCCTTGAGCTTGGTCTGGACGTCCTTGACGGTCTCGCCGTTGGAGTCCGGACGGATGTAGGTATTGTCAGAGTCCTTCTGGCTCGCCTTGCGCTGGGCGTCGGTGAAGGTGCCCACGCGCTTGCTGGGCAGATTGCCGCCCTTGACGGAGAAGACGCTCTCCGCCTGCGTCGCGCTGAGGATCTTGACATAGGTGGTCCTGCCGTCGGACTGGCAGACCCAGCCCGTCTCGACGTCGCCGTCGACGGCACGATAGCGCACCTGAATAAACGTACTGCCGCCGCTCGTCTTGGACGAGAGCACATAGACGCAGCCGTTCTTGACGATGTTGTCAATGATCGTCGCATTCGTGGACGCGGACTCGCGCACGCGCACGCGATCCTGCGTCTGGCCGTAGACCTTGCTGTAGCTCGCCGCGAGCGCGGAGGGCACGGCAAGGACCGTCACCAGCGCGCACAACACCGCAAGCATCGCGATACGCTTGATGACTGATTTCTTCATAGTATCATATCCCCTCTTTCGTGTCCGCCGTATGGCACAGCGGACGGATTACCATAGGATGCGGAGCAGCGGGCAGGCCCGGATGGGCAGACGTATCCACCTACTCCACGTTACCATGGAACAATTTTATTACAATTCTGTTAATTTGTCAACGACATTTACACTGTCAGTTTATGGTTTTGTCATTCTTTTTCGTAAAAACCGTTGTTTTTTCTTCTTTTTCGCCGTTTCCGTCCGCCAGCGAGAGGCGTTTGCGCGGGATGAAGCCGGAAAACACCGTGTCCCCCTCGTGGGATTCGACCGTGATGCGCCCGCCCATCTGCGCGACCGTCTGCGAGACGATGTACAGCCCCATGCCCTGCCCCGTCTTCTTCGTGGTGAAGCCAGGCTCGAAGATGCGCTTTCTCGCCTCCTCGGAGATGGCCTCGCCGTTGTTGCGCACGGAGAAGAACCACGAGCGCAGATCCTCGCCCAGCACCAGCTCCACCATGGGCTGCTCCCCCTGCGGATGCTCCGCTGCGCAGGCGGCGTCCAGCGCGTTGTCGATGAGATTGGCCAGCACGCGGCAGATCTCCCACGCGGGCATCAGCTCGTCGTCCCACTTCGCCGCGACGGAGAGGCGCAGCTGAGCGCCCCGCTCCTCCGCCTCCGCCGTCTTCGCCTGAATGAGCGCGTTGACCGCCGGGCACGCCGTGCGCAGCATGCGGCTCACGCGCTGCATATCGCCGTAGACCTTGTCCATATAGCCCATGGCCTCGCCCGGCTCGTTCATCTCGATGAGGCTGTAGACCACCTGCAGGTGGTTCATGAAGTCATGCCGCTGGGCGCGCATATCGCGGTTGAGCGCCTCGAGCTGGGCGTAGGCCTCCTCCAGCTCCTGCTGCTTGCGCACGAGGCGCAGGCTGGTAATGGAGGCGCCGATGTCCGTGAAGGCGCCCCAGCCCACGACCGTCACGCAGAGCATGGTGACCATCCGCGCGACGCCCTCCTCCACGCCCGTGCTGAGCATGCGGTTGACGAGGATGAGCAGAGCGACGCCGGCGACAATCTCCAGCAGATTGATGGCGATGGAGAACATCGCCGCCTTCTTCACCTTGACGTGATCGCGCACGTCCGTCTTCATCAGTCTGCGCTTCATGCCTCCATCACCTCCCTTTCTTCTTGACAGTCCGCGCGCCCGTCTCCATGACCATATGGAAGGAACCGGGCGCGCCGGGGATGCAAAAACCCATGCGCCCCCCGCAGGAGCCGCATGGGTATCTTTCGCTGATTACTCGTGGAGCGAAGCCGGATACACGCCGGTATCATGCAGCGCCTTCAGGGAAGCCTGAACATTCGGCTTATCCTCCTGATAGGTGACGCCGAACCACTGCGCGTCGGTGGTGAGCACCTGCACGGACAGATCGCCGCTGTGCATGAGGGTGTCCACGAAGACAGGCAGCAGGCACTCGGCCTTGATCGCATCCGGCGCGAGGCCCTTGAGGAAGTTGTGGAAGTAATTCTCCAGCTGGCCGAAGATCCACGGGCTGAAGCCCCAGAAGTTCATGCTGACCGGGCCCTCCGGATCCAGCAGGGTGCCCGGCTCGCCGGCGTCGATATCGCGGATCTCGCCGTTCTCGCAGAGCTTGATCTTGAGGGTCTCCACGACCTGGGTGAGGTTGCCCTGCTCGTCGGACTTGCAGACGCCGCGGGAGACGGTGCCGTTCTTGGAGACGGTGTTCTTGAGCATGTAGCCCACCATCGCGGCCTCGCCCTCGGCCTTCATGGCCTGCAGCTTGTCATACGCGGTCTTGAACGCGGAGACGCCGTAGTAGTCGTCGGCGTTGAGCACGCAGAACGGCTGATGGATGACGTCCTTGGCGACCAGCACGGCATGGCAGGTGCCAAACGGCTTGGTGCGCTCCTCCGGGATATGATAGAAAGAAGGAATGCTGGTGAAGTCCTGGAAGACATAGTCGACCTTGACCTTCTTGGCGACGCGGTCGCCGCAGATGGAAGCGATCAGATCCTGCATGCCCGGCTTGATGACAAAGACCACATGGTCAAAGCCGGCGCGGATCGCGTCGTAGATGGAGTACTCCATCAGGATCTCGCCGTTCGGGCCGAGACCGTCAACCTGCTTATTGCCGCCGTAGCGGGAACCCATGCCCGCAGCCATAATCAAAAGCGTAGCGCCCATACGATATCCTCCTCCGTATAACGGAATATTGCAATGATATTATACAGGATTTCCCCCTTCGCTTCAAGCGGAAAGAGGCAATTTCACAAAAAGTTGGCAGGAAAGACGCATCCCGTCCCCTTGCATGCGGCAGCCCCTCTGGCATATAATGGACGAAAAGCAGGCGGCACGCCGCCGGAGAACAGGGAGACGATACGCCATGAAAGTACTGCTCATCAACGGCAGCCCGCACGAGCACGGCTGCACCTATACCGCGCTGGCGGAGATCGCCGGGGCGCTTGCCGAAGAAGGCATCGACAGCGAGATCCTGCAGGCCGGCCGCGCGGCGATCCGCGGATGCATGGCCTGCGGCGGCTGCCGCAGCACGGGGCGCTGCGTCTATGCGGACGACCCGGTCAACGAGGCCATTGAGAAGATGGCCGCCTGCGACGGCCTGATCGTCGGCTCCCCGGTGCACTACGCCTCCGCCGGCGGCGCGATCACCGCGCTGCTGGACAGGATGTTCTACGCGAGCGCCGCCTCCATGCGCGGCAAGCCCGGCGCAGCCATCTGCAGCGCCCGCAGGGCCGGCACCACCGCGACCCTCGACCAGCTCAGCAAGTATTTCATCATCTCCGGCATGCCCATCGTGCCCAGCCAGTACTGGCCCATGGTGCACGGCAGCAATGCGCAGGAGGTCCTTGAGGACGAGGAGGGCATGCAGACCATGCGCATGCTCGGAAGGAATATGGCGTGGATGCTGAAGGCCTTCGCCCTCGCCGCGCAGCACGGCGTGACCCCGCCCGAGCGCGAGACCCCGCGCAAATGGACGAACTTCATCCGCTGATCTCACCCTGATAGACGCATCACCGCGCAGGTTTATTTCATCCTGCGCGGTGGTTTTCTTGTTTTTTGGGGCGGCGAGGTGTACGGTTCTCTGGCGAGGGAACGCGCAGCCCACTCTGCACAATAACAATCTATAGCCATATCCTTCTTATTCTTGGGGAAGAGAAGGGGTGGTGGGGGCGATCGTTAAGCCCCTGCCAAGCAGGCTCACTGTATAGCTTCTTTCGGATGAACCGCAGAGTTGGCTTATGGATACCATGCTCAGCGCAGAGCCTCTGCCTCCGGCGGGGCACTCCTTCCACCGCCCGCAGGGCGGTCCCCCTCCCTCACGGAGGGAGGTTTGGGAGGCGCAATCCCTCAGTCACGGCTGCGCCGTGCCAGTTCCCTTTACACAAGGGAGCCTTGGGCTCCAAGAAATACTCTGCGGTTCATCCGTTCTCTAGCCGACAACCCCTACGCCCACCGACCCGCATCGAGCCGAAGCCCGGCAGTAAAACGCATTTATGCGGTGCTGGGCCCAAGCCGACGCGCAGAGAACCGACAGGGCTGCGCTTCCTGCTATGAAGCGAAGGAGTGCTTAGCTGGCTCAGAACCACCCCCGTATAGGGTAGGGTGGGATTGGAGGTCGTAGGAGGGAAGGAGGCACCGGAGCCTGCCGCCGCCTGTGGCGGATGCAGGCAGGCGGAGCGTGGGGAACTGCAAGGAGCGGCCTATGGCTGCGACTATGCAGGCTCCCCGGAATGGGATCCTGCGTCCCTCCCTTCGCCTCCTACATCACGTCCTCCCCGCCGGAGGCAGCTGCAAACATCACATACTCTGCAATGATAATGGGAGGAGCAAAGCCCCTCCCCTACATATGCAATTCCGCCGAAGGCGGAAGCAAGGCGCATAAGCCCCTCCATCTCTTCCCTAAGAATAAGGAAGATAATGTCTATCCGCGGAGTGGCTTGCGTTCCAAAGGCTCCCTCGTTGAGGGAGCTGTCCATCGTCAGATGGACTGAGGGAGTGCCCCGCCGGAGGCAGCTGCAAACACCACATACTCTGCAATGATAAAGGGAGGAGCAAAGCCCCTCCCCTACATATGCAATTATCCCGCCCCGACCGCGCAAGCCGCGTCGGAAGCGGGCGCGGGCACTGCCCGCTCAGCCTGCCGGACCGAGGCGGATGACCTCCATCCCCTCCGCGTCGGCGGGGTCGTGGGTCGCCATCACCATAAGGCGTCCCTGCGCGCAGGCGCGCACCAGACGCAGCATGTCCGCATGCGTCTGCGCATCCAGCGCGCGGAACGGCTCGTCCAGCAGCAGCACCGGCGCGTCATACGCCAGCGCGCGGGCAAGCGCCGCGCGACGCTTCATCCCGCCGGAGAGCTGGTCGGGCATGAGCCCCGCCGCGTCCTCAAGGCCGACGCGCGCAAGCCATCCCTCCGCCGCCCGCAGCGCGGCGCGATCATCCGGCGCGCGGATAGCGAGGGCGACGTTCTGCGCCGCCGTGTACCACGGCAGCAGCCTGTCCTCCTGAAAGCAGAAGGCGACGGGCGTATCCGGCAGGCGGATGCTGCCGCTGTCCGGCCTGTGCAGCCCGGCGAGCACGCGCAGCAGCGTTGTCTTCCCGCAGCCGGAGGGCCCGGTCAGCGCAACCATGCCCGCGCGCGGCAGGCGCAGCGACAGGCTGTCGATCACGCGCTTTCCGCCGAAGGCGACGCTCACATTCGTCAGTTCAATCATGGCGCACCTCCGCATACCGGCCGGCAAGGCGGCGCAGCAGCGCCTCCAGCAGCACGCTCATCATCACCACGGCGATCGTCCATGCGATGAGGCTGTCCGTCTCCAGATAGATCTTCGCCTCATAGAGCCGGCTGCCCACGGCGCGCGCCGGCACGCCGATGACCTCCGCCGCGACGACGGCCTTCCAGCACAGGCCGATCGCACCGAGCCCCGCGTCGATCATCGCGGGGCGCACGGCAGGCAGCCAGACATGGCGCAGCCGCCGCACGGGGCTCAGGCCGTATACCCGCGCCATCTCGGCCAGCCGCGGGTCGACCCCGCGCACAGCCGTCACCAGCGCGCCATGCAGGACGGGCAGCGTCATCAGCACGCCCGTGAGCACCGGCACGCCGGAGGCCGAAAGCCAGACCAGCGCCAGCACGATGAACGAGGAGACCGGCGTCGCCCGCACCGCGCCCATCAGCGGGGAGATCAGCGCGTCCGCGATGCGGCTGCGGCAGCACAGCAGCCCCAGCAGGAGCGCCCCCGCCGCGCCCAGCGCATAGGCCAGCAGCGTCCTTGCCAGCGTCCCCGCCAGCGAGGCGCGGAAGGCCGCCTGCGGGAGCAGCGCGATCAGCCGCGCGAGCACAGCCCCCGGCGCGGGCAGCAGCAGCGGCTGATTCACCGCCCGCGCAAGCCCCGACCAGAGCAGCAGATAGACCGCCGCAACCGCAGCGCGGCGCAGCCATGCGTCACGGCGCATCATAGTAGAAGTCATCGCCCGGCAGGCTGCCGCCGACGGAGGCCGGGTTCGCCTCATGCAGCAGCGCATAGAGCGGCTCGATCTGCGCGCGCATGGCGTCGCCCGCGATCATCACAATGTGGCAGTTCGGGATGGCGCGCTCCGCAGCGGCGGCCTTGGGCATCACGCCGTGAGTCTGCACCAGCTGCGCGGCGGCGGCAGGGTCGCCGTTGACAAACGCGACCGACGCAGCATACCTCTCAAGGAAGGCCGCTACCTGCTCCGGGTGCGCCGCGGCATACTCGCGGCGGACGATCACGCAGCCCATCGAGAGCACCATGTCCTCATGCCCGGCCTGCTTCGCCGCGGCGTCAAAGAGCGCGGTCACGTCCATCGCGGCGCGCAGGCTGTCGTTCTGCATCAGCGCGCCGGTGACGTGCGGCTCGGGCAGCATGCCCACGTCCGCCAGCCCGGCGGCCAGCATCGCCGCCAGCTCGCTGTGCTCGGCGACATACTGCACGTTCACGCTCCCCGTCAGGCCGTTCTGCTCAAGGATATAGTCAAGCGCGTACTCCGGCACGCCGCCCTGCCCCGTGGCATAGAGCGTGCGCCCGGCGAGGTCGGACAGATCGTCGATGTCCGGGTCGGCCGTCACGATATGCAGAACGCCCAGCGTGTTGAGCGCAAGCAGCTGCACGCGCCCGTTCGTCTTGGCATGCAGGACGGCGGCGAGGTTCGTCGGGCAGGCGGCGATATCCGCGCTGCCGCTGGCGACGGCGGCGACAATCTCATCCGCCGAGCCGCAGAGGGTGAATGCATAATCCTGCGGGTATTCCTCCATCAGGCCGACCATGCCGATGCCGGTCGGGCCCTTGAGCGCATGCACGCGCACAGGCTCCTGCGCCGCGCCTGCGGCGGCGAGCATCACCAGCAGCGCGGCGAGCAGAGCGATCCATCTCTTCATCTATATATCCCTCCGGGTTGAAATAGTGTGGTTTGTCACAGCGTCAGTATAGCATACGGGCACGGAATTGACAACTTCGTTACATCCCCGCGCGGGGCGGCGTGCTATAATGAAACCGACAAGAATGAACGGGAGGCGGCAGTATGGCGGCGATTCTGATCGCGGAGGACGACGCGGCGGTGCGGCAGGTGCTGCGGATGCATCTGGAGCTGGCGGGGCATGCCGTTCTGGAGGCGGAGGACGCGGCACAGGCGCGCGCCCTGCTGCCCAAGGGGCCGGATCTGGCTGTGCTGGATGTAATGATGCCGGGGGAGGACGGCTTCTCCCTCGCCCCGGCGGTGATGGAGGCGGGCGTGCCCGTGCTCTTCGTGACGGCGAAGTCCGCCGTGCCGGACAGGGTGCGCGGGCTGAAGCTGGGCGCGCAGGACTACATCCTCAAGCCGTATGAGCCTGCGGAGCTGCTCGCCCGGGTGGAGAACATCCTGCGGCGCACGCAGCGGGAGCAGGATACGCTCGTCTTCGGCACGCTTGCGATCGACTGCCGCGCGCGGCGCGTGACGCTGGGCGGCGCGACGGTGCCGCTGGCGGCAATGGAGTATGACCTGCTGGTGATGCTCGCGCGGCGGCGCGGCGTCGCCATGAGCCGGGAGGAGCTGCTCGCCGGGGTCTGGGGCTATGATTATATCGGCGAGACGCGCACCGTGGACGTGCATATCCAGCGCCTGCGCAGCAAGATCGGCGCGGCGTATATCGAAACGGTGTACAAGTTCGGCTATATGTTCTGCTGGCCGCCCAGAGAGGGGGATGACGCATGAGGCGAAGGATTGCTGCGGGCATGCTGCTGCTGGCGCTGCTGCTCTTCCCCGCCGGCGCATGGCTGATGACGGGCAGGAGCTTTGAGCTGATGATGGAGCGGGAGCGCAGCCGCGCGCTCTCCGAGGAGGCCGCGATTGCCCGCGCCGTCTCGCTGGAGATCGCCGGGGCGCAGGGCGACGCGCTCTACGCCTGCGCGCAGGGGCTTCAGGCGCGCTACGGCTCGCCGGAGTTGACCGTCATGCTCATCCGCCATGGCGCGGCGATGGCCGGGCGGTCGCTGCCGGACGTGCCGGGGCTTGGCGCTCTGCTCACCCGCCCCGCCCGCGCGACGCTGCTGGACGGCGGCACGCAGACCCTCTGCATCGCCCATCCGCTGGGGGAGGGGCTGACGCTGCTGCTCGTGTCGGACGTCTCCCCCGTCTATGCCCTGCGCGGGCGGCTGACGGCCTATGCCGCGCTGCTGTGCTGCGCGGGCGCGGGGGCGGCGGCGCTGCTGGCGGCGGCGAT
>JAGBAV010000134.1 GCA_017938795.1 Clostridia bacterium | reverse complement strand
GCCGGAGTTCTTGGTCTTGGAGTTCTCCCACGCCTCGGTCATGTCCCACAGCACGCCCTCATTGGCATAAGCGGCATAGTAGGTGGAGGACAGGATCATGACGTCCGGCCAATCGCCAGAGGCGATGGTCTGCTGGAGCACATCGTAGTAAGCGTCGTGGTCGGGCTGGATGATCTCCAGCTCGATGCCGGAGAGCTCTTCCCAGCGGGCCTCAAACTCGGCCTGGCCGTTCGGCTCGGTGACGACAGTACCATCGATAAAGATGGTGATCTTTTCGGGCTTCTCGACTTCGGCGAACGCGCAGGTCAGGGACGCGCAGAGCACCAGAGCCATCAGCAGAGCAACCAGTTTCTTCATGTTCAGGTAACCCCTTTCTATTTTCGGACCGTGCGGCGGCGCCGCCGTGTCCTTTTCTGCCAAAACAATAACACAACATTGCACATATCTGCAAGATACAATTCTTGTTTTTGCCTAAAAAAGCGGAAAAAATATGCGCGTCCATCAGTCAATTTTTGTTCGTCATCCGCATATTACCCTTGAAAAATCTGTATTTTCTGCTAAAATTGGAGAAGTATCGGATCATAGCGGCATATCAGCCGTTCTGTCATCCCATCTCCACAGAGAAAGAGTGATTCCCTCATGCCGCAGCCTATCATGCATCTTTCCGCAAAAAGGAGAAACTCCGTTGCGCTTCGCTACGCGACGATCTATATCTTCTTTCTGCTGGTCTGCCTGACTCTCGGCTTTTTCTTCTATATGTCCGTCACCGACAATGCGCAGAAGAACTACTGGTCGCATCACGCAGCTCAGCTCAGCGTGGACGTCTCCATCACCGACAGCGATCTGGCAACCATCGAGAATTTCGCCCGGCAGCTCTCCACGGATTCCACCTTTGTCCGCCTGACGAATATGACGGGACTCGACTCCCCCGGCTTCGTCTTCACAGCCTACAACGTCATGCAGAGCCTGTCCGTGCGCCAGTACGCTCTGTTCAGCCTCCCTGTCGATGCGCACATCTATCTCCCCGAATCGGATTATGTCATCTCCGCCAGCCAATTCTCAGAAGCCGACCCCTTCTACCGCTATTACCTGACCTATCCCCCCCAGCTTCAGCAGCAGTGGTATGCAATGCTTCTTGAGAACGGGAAAGGCGTCTCATGCCGCAGCCTCAGCCCCTTCGATACCGCAACCAGAGACGTCATCCTGACATATGATATCGGCAAAATGCTCAATGCACGGATTCCGGCTGTCATCTGGTTCAGGCTGGATTCCGTCTCTGTAGCCAAGCGTTTCTTCTCCTCCCTGCCGCCTGAGGCGGTCCTCACCATCGACAATACAGACGGGAGCCGCCTGATCACCCTCACGCCGGACGGATCCGCTGCAGACGAATCCCTGCTCGCAGCAATGGCTGCCTCCGGCTATGACGCAAACGGCTTTGCCGTCTCGGGCGATATGCAGCTGATCCGCTGCAGCGGCAAGAACGGCTGGCTCTACACGCTCGCTCTTCCCATGAGCATGAGCACGGAAGCGCTGGGCGACTATACGCCTGCCTTTTATCTCATCTTCTTCATGGCGATCCTGTCCGGCGCAGCGCTGGTCTTCCTGCTTGTCCGCCAGAGCATGCGCCCGCTGCTGGATCTGCATATGCGTCTGGTCAAGGCGCAGGGCGACAATGCTGAAATGCAGCGCACCATCGACGCTCAGCGGCCGCTTCTGTGCATGTCCTATCTCAAAAAACTGCTCTCTGGCCACGTTTCCTCTGAAGATGAATTCTCCTATATGATGGACTTCCTGCAGCTGAGCGGCAGACTGCAGCACTATGTGCTCTTCTGCCATGTCAACCCGCAGGGCGACGCGCAGCTGAGCGAGTCCGACATGTATACCCTTCTTCAGGAGAAAATCTCCGATCATCTTGGCGACCGCTATCCCGTCTATCATTACTCCACGCTGTCCCGGGATTACATCATCCTCGTCTCCTACGACGCTGACGCGCAGGATACGCTGGGCGACCTGCAGCGCCGCGTTTCCGCTCTGCACGCAGATCTCGCGCAGAACTACAATCTCTGGTTCCATGCCGGCGCGGGCGACGTCTGCACGCAGCCCCATCTGCTCTGGGAATCCTACGAACAGGCGCGTTCCGCCTATCGCTATGCAGCAAAGGACAGCGTTTTCCTCCCTTATTCCCTGATAAAGAAGGATGCCGACCAATGGTATTATCCGGTGGAGATATCCGCGAAACTGCAGCGCTTTATCACCACCGGCAACCAACAGCAGGCTGCCGAGCTCTTCTCCCTGATTCATCGTGAGAATCTGATTGAGCGCCAGCTTCCCGTTGCTCTGCTCGGGTATCTGCTTTCCGATCTGAAAAACACGCTGGTCAAAGCCCGTTTCCAGATTGATACAGCCGGGCGCGAGGATATGCGTGCAGCCCTCGCCGAACTGGACGCCCGTCTGGAGACCGCTTCCGCCTTCCATGAGATTGAAGCCTGCGCGATAACGCTCTGCGGTTTCTTCACAAGCACCGCAGAACCATCCGATCCGATCCCGGATATCAAGCGCTATCTGCAGGAAAACTTTGCTGATCCCTCCCTGTGCCTGAGCAAACTGTCCGGCATATTCAACATCTCGGAAAGCTATCTCAGTCATCTCTTCAAGACCAGAACAGGCGAGAACTTCTCTGTGTATCTGGAGGATCTGCGCATGACCGAGGCAGAGCGGAGGCTCCGCGATCCGGGCTGCAACCTGTCCACGCTCTACGAGGAGCTGGGCTATTCCAGCGCCGCAACCTGGCGCCGCGCATTCAAGAAGCGCTTTGGCATCACCCCCAGTGAGATGCTGAAGCAGAATTCATAATACAGACCGGCAGTCACTTTACAGGGCTGTCGGTTTTTTCATTCAAGAGGATCGTCAGACATTGAAATGCAGCTTAAATCCTGCTACAATTAGTATATATTTTCACGATTCTATATCGCTGCATGGAGGATTCCGTCATGAACAATCGCCCCTCTTCGCCCTACGGCGGTAGGCCAAATCAAGTGCCCGGCGGTGCGCCCGGTTACAGTCCCTCCGGCCACTCCAGCTCTCCGAGAGGCAGTGCCGGCAAGCCCGGCGGATATGCAGACGTACCCGGCAATTCACATCGCAGCACATCGCATCTTCCCCCACCACCAAAGCGTCAGCAGCACAGGACCGGCGGCTGCCTGCCTCCGATACTCCTCATCATTCTGATTCTGGGCATTGTCTTCGCCTTTAGCTACAGCATGTGGATGGTCTTCAATGAATTGACGTCGGATGGCACCGCCATTCCGGAACCTGTAACCACACCCGCACCTGTATCGACCCCCGTGCCCGGGTCAACCTCACAACCGCTGGGCACACTCAGCCTGCAAAACGGTATTCAGGCCAATCACACCCGGCAGGATGACAGCAGCTATCTTGTTTCCCTTCGAGCTGTGCTTGCCGGGTTGAATCCAAAAATGACGTATGTAGCAGGCTACATGATGTGCCTTGAGGGGCAGGAACTCATGCTCAGCAGCATCCCTCAGTTCTATTCCGGATCGCAATCCATCGAAATCACAGCGAAAATATCCGTTTCTTTGCCCGGACGATATGAAGCTGCTGTCTTCTACTATCCTCTTAGCAATCCAGAGATCCTCATCACAGACCGGACGCTTCTGGTTATTAATGCGCAGGCAGGCGACCCAACGCCCAATCCTATCGTGACGCCTGACCCAGATTCCCTGTTCAGCATCCCCTCCACACCGAAGCCGGCTCCCACTCCGTCTCCGACACCCACTCTGAAGCCAACGAAAAAACCTACGCCGAAGTCCACTCTAAAACCGACGAAAACTACCACGCCGAAGTCCACTCTGAAACCTAAGAAAACTACCACGCCGAAGTCCACTCTGAAACCAACGAAAACTACCACGCCGAAGTCCACTCTGAAACCTAAGAAAACTACCACGCCGAAGTCCACTCCGAAACCGACGAAAACGCCCGCGGCGAAGCCTACACCGGGCTCCATTGCCCTCCGTCCCACTTCTGATGTCTTTGATGTCTATCCCGTCAACACACGCTACTACTATAATCTGCTCAACGACGAAGAAAAGGCGCTCTTCTCCATGATCTATGATGAGGTCGTTAACTGCGCTGGTGTCGTCGATTTTAAGGATTGTTCTTTCGCCGTTTACGAGCGCGTCATGGAAGCCATCCTAAAGGACTGCCCTGAACTCATCCATGTAGACTTGAGCAATGTAAATGGTTACACGAATTTGGAAGGAACCGTGGCACAATACTTGGATTTCAAAGGGGCCTACAGAATGGATAAGCAGGAATACCGTAGACAGTTGAATCAGATCCTCGATATGATCGACTCCTTCAAATCCAAGCCCGGCTTTGGTCCATCCGATTTCAGCAAACAGCTGATGTACTATGACCACCTGATTCAGAACAGCTACTATGATAAGGAGAAGACCTTCTGTGCAAATGCCGACTCTGTCTGGTTGCATGGCTATGCAAAGTGTACCGGTTATTCACATGCGCTGACGCTCGCTCTGCGCAGAAACGGCATTGAATGCTTCAGCATAACCGGAAACACCTATGACAACGGCATCAAAGCGCCCACCGGCCATATGTGGACCGTTGCGAAGATCGATGGCACATGGGTTCAGTGTGACGCCACATGGGATGATCCCGATGAAGACAGCCTGCTATATCAAGGTGACGGAGATCACTACCTGCCCTATTTCAATATCACAGATCAGATGATGCTCTCCGCTCGCAAGCTTGACGAGACACACTTCACCTATCCCACTTGTACATCCATGCAGCAGAACTACTCTTACAAGAAGGGACGTTACATCAGATCCGGTGACAATATTGAGACCGCTATCATCAAGGGGTTCAAGGATGCTCTGGCCAGCGGTGTTCGCCATTTCGGCTTTGTTTTTGAGGACTTCTCCAGTTTCAACTGGCTGCTGCTGAACATGGATAGCATCTGTAGTTCCAGCAATTTTCCAAACGGTGTCTCATTCACTTACTACAATGTCCCAGAAACGCACTACTTTTATTTCCAGATCGATTGATCGCGTCCTCTGAATCAGAACCACCAGTCTATCTGGTGGTTTTTCCCATTACAGAGCCAGCGCATACTGAGTCTGAATATCTTTCTGTCTGCTACAGAAGAATCTGTGTCTATTCCTAGTCACAGTACATGGCAACCCGGCCGCTGCTCCGTTTTTGTTAATTTTTACTTGTTTATTTGTGGTATTCATGATACAATAGAACAAACGGGCGTATCATTCAGTTTTGTTGGTGCGTCCGCGTTTTTACAAAAGTGACTTCCGCTGAGTCTGCATCGGCGGGCAAAGAAAGGAGGAACATTATGCAGAAAACCGATATGAGGTACCGCAATTTCGTGCAGATCCTGCGCGAGGAGCTGGTACCCGCCATGGGTTGTACGGAGCCGATCGCCATCGCCTACGGCGCGGCAAAGGCCCGTGAGATCCTTGGCTGTCTCCCCGAGAGCGTGCTGATTGAGGCCAGCGGCAACATCATCAAGAACGTTAAGAGCGTTGTCGTGCCGAACACCGGAGGGCTTAAGGGCATCGAAGCTGCCGCTGCGGCCGGTATCGTCGCAGGCGACGCGGGCAAGATTCTCGAGGTGATCAGCTGTGTGACTGATGAGCAGAAGGAGGACATCCGCGCCTTCATGGCCGACAAAGAGCTGCTCGTGGCTCCTGCTGAGGGTGACGTCGTCTTCGACATCATCATCACGCTGCGTGCCGGCGAGGACTCCGTCCGCCTGCGTATTGCCGACTATCACACCAACATTATCCTGATTGAGAAAAACGGCGAAGTGCTGCTCAAGGGCGGCGAGGTCAGCCAGGGCGCCAAGCAGTCCGGTCTTACCGACAGGAGCTGCATGAGCGTGGAGGGCGTCGTTGATTTCGCCTCCACCTGCGATCTGGAGGATGTGCGCGAGCTGGTCGAGCGTCAGATGAGCTACAACTACGGCATCGCAGAAGAGGGCATGAAGAATAACTGGGGCGCCAACATCGGCAAGGTGCTGCTGAGCTTCCACGGCGATGACACGAAGACCCGTGCGCGCTGCATGGCGGCCGCAGGCTCGGATGCGCGTATGAGCGGATGCGAGATGCCGGTCATTATCGTCTCCGGCAGCGGCAATCAGGGCATCACTGCCTCCGTCCCCGTCGTCGTCTATGCTAAGGCGCTCGGCGTCAGCCATGACGATATGGTGCGTGCCGTGCTGCTTTCCGACCTGCTCACCATCCACCTGAAGACCGGCATCGGCCGCCTGAGCGCCTATTGCGGCGCGGTCAGCGCGGGCTGCTCCGCCGGCGCGGCGATTGCATGGCTGCACGGCGGCGGCTTCCCCGAAGTCGCACACACGCTGGTCAATGCGCTTGCCACCATCTCCGGTATGATCTGCGACGGCGCGAAGGCGTCCTGCGCGGCGAAGATCGCCGCCTCCGTGGACGCCGGCCTGCTCGGCTGGCAGATGTACAAGATGGGTCAGCAGTTCCGCGGCGGCGACGGCATCGTCACCAAGGGCGTCGAAGCGACCATCCAGAACATCGGCCGTCTTGGCCGCCTCGGCATGCGCGAGACGGACAAGGAGATCATCCGCATTATGACAGGACAGCCGATCTGCGAATAATCCGCAGCGCTGTCCCATACCAGTTTACCAACGATATTGAGAGAGAAACGGGAGGAACCCAATTATGAAGTTTCTGAAGAGCCTGCCGGGCAAGCTCCTGCTTGGCATCATCGTCGGCACCATCATTGGTCTGATCGTGCCGGAGTCCGTCATGACTGTGATCGTTCCTGTGAAGAACATCATGGGCCAGCTGATCAACTTCATCGTGCCGCTGATCGTCATCGGCTTCATCGCTCCGTCCATCACCAAGCTCGGCTCCAGCGCTTCCCGCATGCTGGGCGTTGCGCTTGTTCTGGCTTATACCTCCTCCGTGCTGGCTGCTCTGCTTTCCACCGCTGCCGGCTATGTCCTCATCCCGATCATGAACACCGCGAAGGAAGCGGCTGCCCTGAAGGAGCTGCCGGCTGACGTGTTCGGCCTCCAGATCCCGCAGATCATGAGCGTCATGTCCGCTCTGGCCTTCTCCGTGCTCATCGGTCTGGCCGCTGTGTGGACCAAGGCGAAGACCATCACCACGATCCTCGACGAGTTCCAGAAGATCGTTCTGGATATCGTCTCCAAGATCGTCATCCCGATCCTGCCCTTCTTCATTGCGACCACCTTCTGCTGCCTCGCGTATGAGGGCACCATCACCCAGCAGCTGCCGATCTTCCTGAAGGCGGTTATCGTCGTGCTCATCGGCCACTTCATCTGGATGGCCATTCTGTACACCGTCGCCGGCATCTACTCCGGCAAGGATCCGAAGGAAGTCTTCAAGCACTATGGCCCGGCGTACATCACGGCTGTTGGCACCATGTCCTCCGCCGCGACCCTGTCCGTCGCTCTCCAGTGCGCCCACAAGTCCAAGGTTCTGCGCAAGGACATGGTTGACTTCGGCGTTCCGCTTTTCGCCAACATCCATCTGTGCGGCTCCGTTCTGACTGAGACCTTCTTCTGCATGATCGTGTCCCTCATCCTGACCGGCGCCATGCCGTCCGTGGGCACCATGATCCTGTTCTGCGCGCTGCTGGCCATCTTCGCCATCGGCGCCCCGGGCGTCCCGGGCGGCACCGTCATGGCCTCCCTGGGCATCGTGACCAGCATCCTGGGCTTCGGTCCGGAGGGCACCGCGCTGCTGCTGGCCATCTTCGCCATCCAGGATTCCTTCGGCACCGCCTGCAACGTCACCGGCGACGGCGCCCTGACCCTCATGCTCACCGGCTACGCCGAGAAGCATGGCGTCAAGGAAGAGAAGATCGAGGTCAACCTCTGATCCCTTTCCCCGCTCACAGTCAAACAGCGGCTCCGCATCTGCGGAGCCGCCTTCTTTTATGCAGAAAGGCCGCGGCGCATGAATCGCCGCGGTCTCTTGTATTCCGTTGTCTGCGCTCAGCCCTTCAGCGCCGCAAGCGTCGCCTGCAGGCTCGGCACATCCTCCGCGCTCAGGCAGGTGATCGCCGTGCCCAGCGTTTTGCGGACAAAGCCGGTCAGCGCCTTGCCCGGGCCGATCTCCACAATCGTATCCACGCCAAGCTCGCCGAGCCTGCGGATGATCGACTCCATGCGCACACCGCTGTGTACCTGCCGCACCAGCAGCTGCGCGATGTTCTCCTCCCCCTTCAGATCGCCGAGGCAGTTAAAGAGCACCGGGAACGCCATCTCCCCGAAGGCTTCCGTCTCAAAGCGGGCCGCAAGCGCATTCGCCGCAGGCCGCATCAATTCAGTATGGAACGGGCCGCTCACGCGCAGCGGCATGCAGCGCCGCGCACCGGCCGCCATCGCCAGCTCGCCTGCGCGGGCCACGGCAGCCTTGTCGCCGCCGATGACCAGCTGCCCCGGGCAGTTATAGTTGCAGATCTGCACAACGCCCAGCGCAGACGCCTCTTCACAGCAGCGCGCAAGCGCCTGCTCATCGAGGTTCAGCACAGCGGTCATCGCGCTCTCGCGCCCCTTCGCCGCCTCCGCCATCGCGCTGCCGCGATAGGCCGCCAGCTCGACCGCGCTCTTCGCCGTAAAGACACCCGCAGCCTGCAGCGCGCTGTACTCGCCAAGGCTCAGGCCCGCCGCATACGCCGGCACAATGCCGTTCTCACGCAGCACAGCCGTCACACCCGCGGCAAACGCCACCATGCACGGCTGGGTATACTGTGTCATCCCCAGCTCGCCGCGCGGATCGCTGAAGCAGACCTCGTGCAGATCAAAGCTAAGCTCCGCCGCGTCAAACGCCTCGCGGAAGGCGGGATACGCCTCGTACAGATCAGCGCCCATCCCCGCGTGCTGGCTGCCCTGACCGGCATACAGAAACGCCAGTTTCATTCTCATCTCTCCTTCAAAAAACGGGCAGGCGATCCCATCCCCTGCCCGTATGCATGTCTGATCAGATGCAGAGCATGATGCCGGCCCACGTCAGGCCGCCGCCAAAGCCCACCATCACAATGCGCTGCCCTTCCTCGAGAAGGCCCTGCTCGTTCATCTCGTCAAGCGCGATGGCGATGCTCGCCGCGCTCGTATTGGCATAGCGGTCAATGTTCTTATAGAACTTCTCCTTGCCGCCGAGCCTGCGGATGCTCGCATCCAGAATGCGCTCATTCGCCTGATGGCAGACCACCCAATCCACATCGTCCATGGTTCTCCCGCCCTTGGCAAAGAGATCCTGCACGCACTTGGGAATGATCGCCGCCGCAAAGCGGAACACAGCCTGACCGTCCATCTGCATCGGAACCTTCTGCGTGATCGACGGGCAGCCGGAGCGGATCGCCATATCGCTGCGCGTGCCCTGCACGGAGACATACTCGCGCTCCGTATCCAGCTCAAACACAGTCGCGCCTGCGCCGTCGCCAAAGAGCACGCAGGTCGTTCTGTCCGTCATATCCAGCACGCTGCTCATCTGCTCCGTGCCGACAACCAGCGCATAACGCCGCCCGCCCGCGAGCAGAAGCCCGCGCGCCACCTCCACCGCATACAGGAAGCCCGCGCACGCCGCGCCGACGTCCAGCGTCGGGATATTCTCGTCAAGCGCCAGCGCGCCGTGCACCATGCTCGCAGTGCTCGGCATGACATACTCACCCGAGGACGTCGCAACGACCACGCAGCCGATCTCCGCCGCGGGGATGCCGCTGCGCTCCAGCGCAAGCCTTGACGCTTCAATGGCCAGCGTCGTCGCATTCTCCCCCTCCGCGCAGAAATAGCGCTGGCGGATACCGGTGCGGCCGCCAATCCATTCGTCGCTCGTCTCCACATACCGGCTCATGTCGTCATTGCTCAGCGTCTGGCTGGGCAGCGCACGTCCGGTCGCAAGCAGCTTCAGTCCGTTCATGTCTTATCCTCACTGTCCGATCTGTCGGAATCGCTCATATCGCGTCTGCCTGAGCGTCTGTATGTCCATCGTCTTCAGCTCCGCCAGATGGCGGGCAATCGCCTCATCCAGCGCGCTGAATACAGCCTGCGGCTTGCGCTGCGCGCCGCCGATGGGCTCGGTAATCAATTCGTCAATCACGCCATAGGCGTGCAGATCCTGCGCGGTGAGCTTCATCACCTCGCAGGCCTCTCCCCTGCGGGACGCATCCTTCCACAGAATGCTCGCAAATCCCTCCGGCGTCAGCACTGCATAATAGGCATTCTCCAGCATCAGCACGCGATCCGCAACGCCCAGAGCCAGCGCACCGCCGCTGCCGCCCTCGCCGGTGACAACCGCGATCGTCGGCACAGTCAGGCGGCTCATCAGCGCAAGGCACTGCGCAATCGCCTCGCCCACGCCGTGCTCCTCCGCCTCCATGCCCGGATACGCGCCGGGCGTATCGATAAAGGTAATCACAGGCCGGCCGAATTTCTCCGCCTGCCGCATCAGGCGCTGGGCCTTGCGGTATCCCTCCGCGCCCGGCATGCCGAAGTTGTAGGCAACGTTCTCGTTGAGATCCGTGCCCTTTCTGTGGCCGATGATCGTCACCGGCTCGCCATGCAGCAGCGCGATGCCGCCCAGCACACTCGGATCCTCCCGGCTCTGGCGGTCGCCCTTCTGCTCAAAAAAGTCAGTAAACAGCTCATGGATGTAGGCGTCGATCTTCGGCCTGCGCGGATGGCGTGCAAGGAAGACTTTCTGCTCCGCCGTAAGGTTCGCGCAGCGGATGAGCAGCTCCTCGCGCCGCTCCATCAGCGTGCGCCGCTCCTCGCCCTTCGTCACGCCGAGCATCGCGTCAATCTCATCAAGCTGAGACAGCATCTCGCGTATCATCCGTGCATCACCCCATATCCATGCAGGCGCAGGAGCTGCGAAAGCGTCTCACGCATCCTGCCTCTTTGCACAATCTGATCCACAAAGCCGTGATCCTGCTGGAACTCGCTCCTCTGGAAGCCCTCCGGCAGCCGCTGACCGATCGTCTGCTCAATCACGCGCGGCCCGGCAAAGCCGATCAGCGCGCCCGGCTCGGCGATGGTGATATCGCCAAGGCTGGCAAAGCTGGCGATCATGCCGCCCGTCGTCGGGTGCGTCAGCACGCTGATATACAGCCCGCCGTCAGCGGAAAAGTCCGCAATTGCAGCGCTCGTCTTGGCCATCTGCATCAGGCTGAAGATCCCCTCCTGCATGCGTGCGCCGCCGCTGGCGCAGAACAGCACCAGCGGAAGACCGCTGTGCCGCGCATACTCCACGGCAAGCGTCACCCGCTCGCCGACGGCTGTGCCCATGCTGCCCATCATGAAGCGGCTGTCCATCACGCCGATAACAACCTTCACGCCGTCAATCATGCCAAGCCCCGTGATCACAGCATCCTGCAGCCCCGTCTTGCGGCGCAGATCAGACAGCTTCTCATCATAGCCGGGGAAGTCAAGCGGATTGCTTCCCTCGATATGCTCGCCAAGCTCCACGAAGGAACCTGCATCCAGTACGGAAGCCAGACGCTCCGGCGCAGAGATCGGCTGATGCGCGCCGCAGCTCGGGCAGACCTGCAGATGGGCGCGCCAGTTCTGCGGGGTCGTCCGTCTGCTGCAGGCAGGGCACATCACAAACGACGCGCCGTAATCCTCAAGCGCCATGCTCGCTCATATAGGCGATCAGATCGGCCACGGTGCCGAAGGTCGCCATCAGGTCGTCGGGCACATTCACGCCGAACTTATCCTCCAGCGCCATGCTCAGCTCAACCGTATCCAGGCTGTCCTGACAGACCTCCGGAATCAGGCGCGCATCAAGGGTCACAGCCTCTGCGTCACAGTTGGGCAGCGTTTCAGCAATCACAGGCTTCAGGTTCTCAAGCGTCATATGTATTCTCTCCTTTTCAGTCAATGTTCATGTCATGCGGCGCTGCGTCACAAGACGCATCCGCCGCCTATCATTCTACCAAAGAAGCCCCTGTTTCGCAAGGGGCTTCCCGTTACTCAAGCATGGTCATATGCCCCCATGAAGCGAGGCGGAACTCCTCATACAGCTCGAGGTTGTCATTCCAGTGGGCATACGCCGCATTGCTGCGCTTGTCCTCAAGCTCATAATGCTCCGTCAGCCATTCGCCCATGTAGGCGGTCACCTTCGTCGCGCCGTCCGGATTCAGATGCCCAAGCTCGTCATAGCAGTCCGTATCAAAATTGACCGGATTGTCGTCGTACATGTTGACAAACGGCACGCCCAGCTCGTCCGCAACCAGCTGCACGCCGTTCATGTTCATCTGCTCCTTCTGCGATACCGGCGCAGGGATGGCCATAAAGACCGGTTCGATCCCCTGCTCTCTGCAGAAGGACACGATACGATAAAGCGCCTGCGTGCCGGGCTGCTCCTGCGTGTTCATCTCAGTCGTCCGCTCATAGGGCATGCCGTTCCTGCGCCCGATGCGCAGCTCGCTGCCCATCATGAAGGGCTCGCAGTCGATCATCCGCTCCACATTGCCGGCCAGCATCTCTTCCCATCGCCCGTGATAGAGCGAGAACGGCATGAGGAATTCAATCCAGCGATCCTGCGGGATCGTCGAGCGCACTGCCTCAAACTTGATCCGCGAGAGCGGAATCTCGTCAAGGAAGAGATGCCTGTAGGAGATATGCCAGCGATCCTCGATCGACCGGTCGATATAGTAGACGTCCAGCACCGCAATCTTCGGCTTATTCTGCTCACTTGCAATTCTCAGAACCCACTCGGACGCATCAATACACTCGGAGGAGTTGCCCATGTTGTAGGACGTCACGCCGTAATCGCGCCAGAGCTCCATCGGCGAGATGCCGTCGAGCACGCGGCTGGAGCCGAGAAACATCACGTCAAGCGGCTGCTCCTCCTTGAAGAAGGAGCCGTATTTCCGCTCGCCGTCATCCCGCCTGAAGAAGCCGTCCGCCAGCGCAAGACACACGCAAAGCGCCGCAACCCAGATGATTGCGCCGATTGCCTTTTTCATACCGTTACACCACCTGTATCAGAACTGGAAATAGATGAATGCCTGCGCGCTGTAGCCCGGGCCCCAGACGCCGAAAATGACGATTGCCATCACCGCCGCCAGATAGAGCGCCATCCGGATCACGCCGGGCAGCCTGTCGGTCATCTCCGTAAGGGACTTGCGCTTTTCATGAATGTACTCAATCGCGAAGAGGATCACCGTGCAGACGCCAAGGCAAAGGCCCTGCATCGGGGAAAAGCCGGAATTCATCCACTCCGCGCCCCACTCCATCGGGATCTTGACGAGCATCTGAATCGCCGTATAGAGCGAGCCCGCGCGGAAAACCAGCATCGTCACACCGATGAGCACGTTCGTCCACAGGACGCTCAGCACATGGTGCAGCTTGGGATGCTTCGGCTTATAGACCGGCAGGAGCATCTCCACCACCTGCAGCGCGCCGTTGATCATGCCCCACGCCACATACTTGAGCGCAGCGCCGTGCCACAGGCCGCTGATCGTATAGACCGTCATGATATTGAAGGAGCGGCGCAGCTTCGACCCGCGGCCCGCGCCCATCGGGAAATAGATGTAATCGCGGAACCATGTGCTCAGGCTGATATGCCAGCGCGCCCAGAAGTTCTGCACGGAATGCGCGAAATACGGCTGACGGAAGTTCGTCATCAGGTCAATGCCGAGCACCTTCGCCGAACCGATGGCAATGTAGCTGTAGCCAGCAAAGTCGCACAGATCCTGCACCATGAACACAAGCGTCGCCAGCGCAATCTGCGCACCGGAGGCATATGCCCAGTCGCGGAAGATCACATCCACGTACATGCAGGCGCGGTCCGCGATCACAACCTTCTCAAAGAAGCCGAGCATCATGATCAGCAGGCCGTCCCGTACCCGCTTCGCATCAAAGTCGTGCGGCACGGCAATCTGCTTGAGCAGCCTGCCGGATCGCTCAATCGGGCCGGCGACCAGCTGCGGGAAAAAGGAGACAAACAGCGCATACTTGAAGAAATTGCGCTCCGGCTTGACCTTTCCCTTGTAGACGTCAATCATATAGCTGAGCGCCTGGAAGATATAGAAGCTGATACCGACCGGCAGCAGGATGCTGACCTTCGGCGTCTGGTAATTCAGCCCGACAAAGTCGCAGACGCGGTTGATGATGTCCAGCAGCATGCCCGTATACTTGAAGTACGCCAGCATACCCAGATTGGCAACAAGGCCTGCAATCAGCACACCCTTGCGCCTGCGCGGATCCTGCGTATTCGAAATCACCCGGCTGCAGACAAAGGTCACCACCGTGCATGCAAGCATCAGCAGCGCATACCCCGCATGCCAGTTCATATAGAAGAAATAGCTGGTGACCAGCAGCCAGATCCAGCGGACACGGTGCGGCAGCACGAAGTACAGCAGCGTGACAACCGGGAAGAAAATGAGGAACTCAAATGAATTGAAAAGCATATATTCACCCGTCAGAATGGTATTATCGCAAACCTATACAGAATGTATTATAGATGAATCACCGCCTTTAATCTACCCCTCAAATGCTAAATAAGTGTGAACATTCTTTGACCTGCACAAACCGCCATGCGCAGGGCACAGAAAAAGCGTACCGCCAACGAGGCAGTACGCTGTGTATACAGTTATTTTTCCGCTGCAACGCTCTTGCCGCGCCACTTCCCGCGGCGGTAGGCAATCGTCGTCAGCACGGCGCCCATCACCCACGAAATCAGCAGGGAGATGAAGATGCTGTCCGGCGAGCCGTTGGGCAGCGCCTCCGAGCGCGTGAGGAATGCAATGCCGTACGCCAGCGGAACACGGATGATGATGGTCGTGATCAGCGAAATCCACATCGGGGTGATCGTATCGCCCGCGCCGCGCATCACGCCGGAAAGGCTCTGCGTCACAGCCATGGCGATGTAGCCCACAGCCAGAATGCGCATCATATGAACGCCGAGATTGACGACCTCCTCCGTCTGGGTGAACATCCGCATCAGGTTGACGCCAAAGAGCAGGATGGCGCCAACGAGGATGACGGCAATGATCAGACTCATCCGGACGCCCTCGCGCACGCCTTCCTTCACGCGATCCATGCGGCCCGCGCCGACATTCTGACCGACGAAGGTGGTCATCGCCATGCCGAAGGTAAAGTTCGGCATCATCGCAAAGCCGTCAACGCGCATCACGACGATTGCACAGGCAATCACATTCGTACCGAAGGAGTTGGTCAGCGCCTGCACGACGATCGCAGCCATAGAGAAGATTGCCTGCGTGAGGCCGGAGGGCAGGCCAAGACGGATGATGCGGGCCGTCATGCGCTTATCCGGAATCAGGGAGCGCATGCTCAGCCTGACCGTATCCTTCATGCGCAGCAGGCGCAGAATGCACAGGACAGCAGAGATCGCCTGCGCAACCACCGTCGCCAGCGCAACGCCGGCAGCCGCCATCTCAAACTCGATGACGAACACGAGGTCCAGCACAATATTCAGCACACAGGCGACGATCAGGAACACCAGCGGGGAGAACGAATCGCCAAGGCCGCGCAGAATACCGGAAACAATATTATAGTACGCCGTACCAACGATGCCCACCACGATGATCATCAGATAATCAACCGCCATATCGTAGACATCCGGCGGCGTATCCAGCAGCGTCATCAGCGGCTCCACGATGAACGGGCCGACCGCCATGATGATCAGGCCGGCAATCAGGGTCAGCGTAAGGCAGGTGCCGATGGTCTTCTCCAGCTCCTTTTCCTTATGCGCGCCGAAATACTGGGAGACCAGAATGCCTGCGCCCGTGGAAATACCCATGAACAGCAGCAGCAGCAGATTGAGCACAGGGCCGCTCGTGCCGACGGCAGCCAGCGCGCTGTCGCCGACATACTGACCGACGACGATGGAGTCGACCGTATTGTACATCTGCTGGGCAAGGTTGCCGATGAGCAGCGGCACAGCGAAGGCCGCAAGATTATGCAGCGGCTTCCCCACCGTCATGTCCTGCACGCCGAACATCTTCTTTATGAATTGCATAGTAACCTCCATCAGCCGGGCCCATCCCGGCTGCATCCCGCCTTCACCCATGAAGGCACATGTAATATGAACAATATGCTCAGTATATACCTGTCATCCGGGCTTGTCAATTGCTCGACTGTTGATTATTTGATAACAATCAAAGCATATGCTTCACGCATCAGTCAAAGGGATAGCGCACGCCCCACTGCGCACGCAGATCGTCCATCATGCGCATGATGCGCAGCGTTTCCGTATGCGGCATCTCCGGGCATTCAAGCGCTCCGCTGTCAAGCGCGCGCATACAGGCCAGCACCTCATACTCATAGCCCGTGATTTGCTCCGGTACGGTCACGCTGCGCACAAGTCTGCGGCTGCGGTCATAGATATCGATCTTCTTCGGGTTCATGATGCTGTCCGTCACAAGGCACCCTTCCGTGCCGTACACAGCACTCACGCTCGGCGTCTGTACGAGGACGGTATTCATCAGCTGGGCAATCTGCCCGCCGCGGTAGCAGATGGAGATGCTCTCCGTATGATCAACGCCCGTCTCCAGCAGCGCAGCGCTCGACTCAACCCGCTCCACGTCAGTGCCGAAGACCATCGAGGCGAAGTTGATCGTATACACGCCAAGATCCAGCAGTGCGCCGCCGGCCAGCTCCGGCAGGCGGATGCGGTCGCTATGCTGGATATCGCCGCCGAAATCCGCCGTCAGCAGCACAGGGCGGCCGATCACACCCTCCTCAAGCAGATCACGGATGATCGCGCGGGACGGCATATACCGCGGCCAGATCGCCTCGGTGATGAAGACGCCGCGCTCCTTCGCCATGGCGAATACAGCCTCTGCCTGTGCTGCGTTGCCGGTGAAGGGCTTCTCGCAGAGAACCGCCTTTCCATGCTCTATGCACAGCATCGCATGCTGCGCATGATGGGAATGCGGCGTGGCGACATACACCAGATCCACCTGCGGATCGCACAGCATCGCCTCATACGAGCCGTATGCCTTTGCAATCCCCCACTCCGCAGCAAACGTCTGCGCGCGCTCCATGCTGCGCGCCGCAACAGCATACAGCTGCACAGCATCACCGCGCGCCCCCATACCCCTGACTGTTCTCGCCATCGTGCGGGCAATGTTCCCCGCGCCAAGAATACCGATCCGCATCATTGCTCGTCCCTCCTGTATCTCAGTTCTTCTGCACACCCCAGATGCCCGCGATGATCATCGCAGACGCAATCACAGACACTGCGCCAAACGGCTCCCCAAGGAAGACCGCGCCGGCAAACAGCGAAATCACCGTCGTCAGATTGCAGAATGCCGTCGTCTTTGCGACCGGCAGCTCGGTGTTCGCATAGTTGAGCAGCATAAACGCGCCGACCGATGAGCATACCGACAGATACGCCAGCGCCAGCAGGAATGCAGGCTCTGCCAGCGGCGCAAGCAGCAGCGTGATATCCCCGCGCGTCTGCCAGATCGCCATGCCGGTAAAGACAACCGCAGCCATGACCATCATCACCACCGTGCGCTCCAGCACGGAATACTCGCCGGAGATCCCGCGGCTGATGATGTTGTATGCTGCGCCGGTCAGCACAGCGCCGATCAGCAGCGCGACGCCAAGCGGACGGATCTCCCCTTCCGCGCTCTGCTGCATCGTCATCATCACAACGCCAGCGATAGACAGCATCGACCAGAGCACCTGAGCCCTGCGCGGGCGCTCACCAAGCAGCAGCGCCCCCAGCGCGAGCGAGGCAATCGGGATCAGCGCAATCAGAACGCCGGAAATCGTCGCATTCGTCATGCTGATCCCGTAGCTCTCACAGAGGAAATACAGCACGGGCTGCACAAACCCCAGAAGAAGCAGCGGAGCAAGCCTCCGGCCGCGCAGCGAAAAGCGCAGCCACGCCGGGCAGTGTCTGCCCATGCGCGCCGCCCGGGAAGACCATGCCGCCACCGCCAGCAGCAGCGCAGCTGCCGCAATAAAGCGAACCATCAGCAGCACAGAGGGCAGCGCAATCGCCAGCGCAATGCGCGAGGACATGAAGCTGAAGCCGAATATGCTGTTGCCCACAAGCGCTGCCATTGTCGCCCGGCGCACAGCAGCCTGATTCCTCATGCTCATCTCCCCTTCTCCGGCAGCTCGCTGACCACGGCCGCGCCCAGCACAAGCGCGGCGCCAATCGCCTCCTGCATGCCCATTGCCTCGCCAAGCAGCAGCGCGCCAAGGAGAATCGCCACGATCGGATCAATATAACTCATCAATGCAACGGTCTGCGCAGGCAGCGCCTTGATCGAGCCAAAGTACATCGCATAGGCTACGCCTGTATGCACGACGCCGACCAGCAGCATCATCGCCGCCACAAGCAGGAAGCCGCCGCCCACGCCGGGCGCCAGCGCTATGGTCTCCGTCAGCAGCGAATAGGGCAGCAGCACGACAGCCGCCATGCCCAGCTGTACGACCGTTCTGTCAAATGCGGCCACCTCTCCAAGGCGCTTATTGAGCAGGATGACGCTCGCATACAGCACAGCCGCCCCTAGCCCGAAGAGGATACCGCGAAGCTCGGACCTGCCCGTCACGCCCACGCGCAGCACACCGCTGACCAGCACCATGCCCACGAGCGCCGCCGCCACGCAGATCAGCTTCCTTCGGCTGATCCGCTCGCCAAGCAGCACAGGAGAAGCCAGAATCACCAGCATCGGCGCCATATAGTAGCACAGCGTCGCCGCAGCGACGGATGTATACCGATACGCCTCAAACAGCAGAATCCAGTTAAAGCCCATCGCCACGCTGGACAGAAACAGCACCGGCGCATGACGCCTGATCGCCTGCATGGACAGACGCTCGCCCCGCACCGCCATCAGCCCGAGAAGGAACAGCATGCCGATCAGCCCGCGCAGCGCCGCAATCAGGCTGGACGGCAGCGGAATATACCGCCGGAAAACACCAATTGTACCGAAGATGACCATGGAGGCAATCAGCGCCGCCTTTGGCCGCATTTGTGTCTGCATTCTTCATCCCTCACCATCAAAAGATCAGCGTCATTATATCACAGATTGCGTCATGTTTCATCCCCTCTTGCCTCATTCGCCGGCATCAGGTACAATAGAATCATCAGGGGCGGAAGAACAGCCTATCGGCTCCGCCCCTAATCCCGGCATGACCATTACCCGAAAGGAAAATCACCATGATCCCTTCTTATGTGCTCAAAGGCATCTTTCTGGATACCCCGACGCCCGGCGAGCTGCGCTGCCGCGAGGGCTATGCCCTCTGCCGCGGCGGCCATTTTGCCGGTTTCTATTCCGCGCTGCCGCAGGATCTTGCCGCTCTCCCGCTGCATGATTTCTCCGGGCAGCTGATCCTGCCCGGCATGTGCGATCTGCATCTGCACGCCCCGCAGTACAGCTACTGCGGCACGGCGATGGATCTGGAACTGCTGGACTGGCTGCAGCGCTACACCTACCCCGAGGAGGGGCGCTATCGCGACGTCGCCTATGCGCGGCGCGGCTATACGAATCTGACGCGCGATCTGCTCCACAGCGCAACCACGCGCATCTGCGCCTTCGCCACGCTGCATACCGACGCCACGCTGGAGCTGATGCGCCAGCTGAGCGAGGCGGGCATTCGCGGCTACGTCGGCAAGCTGGCGATGGACCGCAATTCCCCCGACTTCTACCGGGAAGTGACCCCCGAGGCCGGCCTCGCAGAGACCCGCCGCTGGCTCGACGCCTGCACGCACGGCGAGTATCCCGGCGTGCTGCCGATGCTCACCCCGCGCTTCACGCCCAGCACATCGGACGCCTATATGGAGGGGCTGGGTCAGCTGTCCCGCGAATACGGCGTCGCAGCGCAGAGCCACCTGTCCGAGAACCTCAGTGAGATCGAATGGGTCAAGGCGCTGTGCCCCGGCACGGCCTTCTATGCGGAGAGCTATGCCCGATACGGCCTCTTCGGCGGGGAGCAGCCCTGCGTCATGGCGCACTGCATCTACTGCCCGGAGGAGGAGGACGAGCTCATCCGCCGCAACGGCGTCTTTATCGCCCACTGCCCCACGAGCAACGAGAATGTCATCGCCGGTATTGCCCCCGCCGCGCGCTATCTGCGCGAAGGATACCACATCGGCCTTGGCAGCGACGTTGCCGGCGGGCACACGCTCAATCTCTTCGCCGTGATGGCGTCCGCCGTTCAGGTGAGCAAGCTGCGCTGGCGCTACGTGGACAAGAGCCAGAGTCCGCTCACCATTCCGGAGACGCTCTATATGGCAACGTCGGGCGGCGGCGCGCTCTTTGGCAAGGTCGGCCTGTTTGAAGAGGGCTATGCCTTTGACGCGATCGTGCTTGACGACTCCGCGCTGCTCAATCACCTCCCGTTCACGCCCGGCGAGCGGCTGGAGCGGTACGCCTACCTCAGCGACGGCAGGCCGCAGGCGAAGTTCGTAGACGGCAGGCGGCTGTTCTGACAGGCGCACAGCCGGACGGACCAGCAGAATCAGGAGGCCGGATGATGACGATATACATGATCGGCGGCTCTCCCTGCAGCGGGAAGAGCACAACCGCAGAGGCGCTCTCGGCAAAATACGGCCTGCACTACTTCAAGGTGGACGACCATCTTGGCCCGTACATGCAGGCAGGTGCAAGGGACGGCAGGAAAAGCTGCCTGCATGTCGAACAGATGACCCCGGATCAGATCTGGATGCGGGATCCGCAGGTGCAGTGCGAGGAAGAACTGTCGATCTACGAAGAGATCTTCTCCTATATCATGACGGATCTGACGCAGATCGACAGCGACAGGGATATCCTCGCGGAAGGCGCGGCGCTGCTGCCATGTCTGGCCAAGCGGCTGCACATCCCGGCGGATCGCTATCTCTCCATCACGCCCACCAAGGCCTTTCAGGTTGACCATTACAGCCAGAGGGAATGGGTCCCGCATGTCCTCGCAGATTGCAGCGACAAGGCGAAGGCCTTTGATAACTGGATGGAGCGGGACGCTCTGTTTGCCGTCGCCGTCCGCCAGCAATGCGCTGAAGTCGGCTATACTTCCCTGATCAACGACGGCAGCATGCCCGTGGAGCAGCTGATCAGCCTGACTGCCGCGCACTTTGGCCTCGGGTGAGCGCAGGCTCCCTATAGGCCGCATCTCATACGCCCCCATATGCAGCAAAACGCCGGACTGCCTCAGCAGTCCGGCGTTGTTGTATGCTCATCCGCAGAACGGATATGTTTACTTCGCCTCTTCAATCAGCTTCTCCAGCAGCGCAGCCGCATCCTCCACAAAGCGGACACACGGGCGCACCTTATAGTACTCCGCCGTGCGCGGGGACGGATCGCTCTGCAGCTTGCCAGGAAGCGCCGCAAGCAGCTCGCGGCAGACAACGGTGTCATGTTGCGCCTTAAAGCTCTCGGCAAGGCCGCGGATACGCGCATAATGCGCCTTCTTCTGCTCGTCGTCGCCCGGCTTCTCATAGCCAAAGAGCAGGCCGGCCACCATGAACATGCCGGTCACCGCGCCGCACGTCTCGCGCATACCGCCCATGCCGCCGCCAAAGGAGGAGGACAGCCGCATCATCGTCTCCTCCGGCAGGCCGACTTCGTCGGCAAACGCACCGGCCACCGCCTGTGCGCAGTTGTATCCGCTCAAAAAGAGCTCTCTCGCCTTTTCCACATGATTCATCTGCTTCTTCTCCTCGTTTCGTCTTTTGATCTCCCGAAGGAAAACCTGATCCGCCGGGCAATACGGCATGTCCATCGCCTCGCCGATGGTCACATACTTTGCGTCGGCATGCTCCAGCAGCCGCAATTCGCCCTCTGCCACGCGGCAGCGCATGAGCGTCAGATGCACCGTCAGATCCGGGTATTCATGCGTGACGTCCATGTACTCGCCAAGGCAGTCCAGCGTGAAGCCCAGCTCCTCGCGGCATTCGCGCACGATGGCCTGCGCTTTCGTCTCCCCCGGCTCAACCTTGCCGCCCGGGAATTCCCAGAGCAGGCCTCTCGCCTTATGCGCCGGCCGCTGGCAGGCCAGGAATCTCCCATCCTGCTCAATAAACGCCGCGACAACCTCAATCTGCTTCATATCCTGCTTCCCTTCGCGTCTTGCTGACAACATTCTAATCGCTTCCCCATCGCTTGTCAACAGGCGCGCATCCGGGCGCTCATGCCGCAGACGGACGCACATCCCGATATGCAAAAAAGCGGGAGGCGACGTGCACCTCCCGCAGGGGTCTGATTACATGAGCTTGAGGAACAGCTCCTTGATCTCCTCAACGCTGGTGTCGCGCGGGTTGCCCGGGCGGCAGGCGTCCGCATACGCGGACTCGGCGAGGAAGTCGAGATCCTCAGCCTTGACGATGGCCTTCAGGTCGGTCGGGATGCCCACGTCGGCGCTCAGCTTGCGCACGGCGTCGCAGGCAGCCTTGCGGTACTCATCCTGCGTCATGCTCTCCACGCCCTCAACGCCCATCGCGGCGGCGATGTACTTATACTTATCGCCAGTCACCGGAGCATTGTACTCCATGATGGTCGGCAGCAGGATGGCGTTGCCGACGCCGTGCGGGGTGTCATAGACGGCGCCCAGCGTGTGCGCCATGGAGTGCACGATGCCCAGACCGACGTTGGAGAAGCCCATGCCGGCGACATACTGGCCAAGCGCCATACCCTCACGGCCCGCATCCTCGCCGGCGACAGCGCCGCGCAGGGACTTGGCAATGATCTCAATCGCCTTGAGATGGAACATGTCGGTCATCTCCCACGCAGCCTTGGTGGTAAAGCCCTCGATGGCGTGGGTCAGCGCGTCCATGCCGGTCGCGGCGGTCAGACCCTTGGGCATGGTCGCCATCATATCCGGATCGATCACGGCAACCTCGGGGATGTCGTGCACGTCGACGCAGACGAACTTGCGCTTGCGCTCAACATCGGTGATGACGTAGTTGATCGTCACCTCAGCAGCGGTGCCGGCAGTGGTCGGCACGGCGATGGTGAAGACGCACTTATTCTTCGTCGGGGCGACGCCCTCCAGAGAGCGGACGTCCGCAAACTCCGGATTGCTGATAATGATGCCGACGGCCTTCGCGGTATCCATAGAGGAGCCGCCGCCGATGGCCACGATGCAGTCCGCGCCGCAGGCCTTGAAGGCCGCCACGCCGCTCTGGACGTTCTCGATGGTCGGGTTCGGCTTGATCTCACTGTACACTTCGTACGCGAAGCCAGCCTTATCCAGCAGATCGGTGACCTTCTTCGTCACGCCGAACTTGATCAGATCCGGGTCGGAGCAGACAAACGCCTTCTTGTAGCCGCGGGACTCAAGCTCCGGCACGATGGACTCGATCGCGCCCTTGCCATGGTAAGAGATAGGATTAAGAACGATACGATTCGCCATGGGGAACAACCTCCTCAGATGATGTCATTTTCCTGAATCACAATTGCCCATAAGGCATTAAGAGGTTAATTCGACAAAAGAATATCGATCTCCTGCCGTTCCGGCATAGCCGTGTGTGTTTTTGTCCAATCCGTCAGCGTGTTTCTTCCATCATTCCCCGTGCTGCCGTCAGCAGCGCCTCTCGTTCATTCGGCGTCACGTCCGTCAGCACACGCTCCAGCAGCTTCGACAGCAGAGCGCCCAGCGCGGGGCCGGGCATGACACCCAGCTCCTCGCGAAGATCCTCGCCGCCGACAGCCATCTCATTCAGCCTGCAGCAAAGGCCCTGACGGACAACCTCATCCGCGGTCTCTGCAAGGCCATCAAGCGCCGGCAGCGCATCGCCGACAGCCCTCTGCGCGGCTCGCAGATCCCGAAGCTGCCCTATGCGTTCCATACCGCTCCGGCCAATGAGCCTGCGCGCCTGTATGCGCAGCGCATGGGCTTCCCGCTCGGGCAGCAGCGCCTGCAGCTGCACAAGCCCGCTGACCGCCGCCGTTGTCTTGTTGTCAAATTTCAGACGCCGCATAACCTGCTGCACATCCTCCGCAGCGCTCAGCAGCGCCGCAAGCCGTACCTCGCGCACAGCAGGCGCCGCATCAATCAGCTTCTGCAGCCGCTCTGTTCCGCACGCATCCGCCGGCATCGCCTCCGGCAGGATGATGGTGAGCACCTCCGGCAGCAGCCATCTGCCCGGCTTCCCCGCCGCAAGCAGCCCCAGCAGTTCCTCACGGATGCGCTCTGCGGAGATCCTGCGCAGATTCTCCCTCAGGACAAGCGCCGCCTCCAGCGTCTCGGGGTCAACATTCAGCCCTTCCCGCGCCGCAAAGCGGAACAGCCGCATAATCCGCAGCGCATCCTCGCCAAACCGCTCCTTCGGCACGCCGACTGCCCGCACCATTCTGTGCACAAGCAGGTCCTCTGCGCCGCCGAACGGATCCACCAGGCCTTCATCCTCGTTGTATGCCATGGCATTCATCGTGAAATCGCGCCGGGCCAGATCCTCCTCCACGCGCGCAACATAGGCAACAGCATCCGGGTGACGTCCATCGGTATACGTCCCCTCCGTGCGGAAGGTCGTCACCTCGTACAGCCCGCCGTCCTGCTTGATCGTAATCGTCCCATGCTTGAGACCCGTCAGTATGCAGCGCTCCGGCGCAAAGACTTCCAGCACCTGCTCCGGCGTCGCGCTTGAGCAGATATCCCAGTCATGCGGCGTCTTGCCCAGCATGCTGTCGCGTACGCAGCCGCCGACCGCATACGCCTTATATCCGGCGTCTGTCAGTGCGCGGATCACCTTCGCCGCACCCGGGTCCATTTTCATCCTGAACATGCATACCACCTCGTTTCCTTGGTATATCTTAGCCTTTTCATCAGGCTGTGTCAATGATAAACCCCGATCCTGCCGTCAGTGACTACCGGCAGGAGAGATCCTTCACCAGCCAAAGAGCATAAAGCGATCCCGTATACGCAGGAGCGCATGGAGCATCCCCGGCAGCCCGACGCTCTCCCCCGCAACAGCGGGCACAACGGCAGCAGCCTCGCCGGAGAGCAGCACGCGGATTTCGCCGAGTATATCTCCCGCCTGCACCGGAGCCGTCGCATTCTCCACAAGGGCGGCTTCCAGCGAAACCGCCTTCTCCTCGCCGCGCCTGAGCAGCAGCGAAGCATCGCCGCCGCTGACGACAGATATCTCATCGCTGCCGCCCATGCGGACCGGCACCGTCATTCCCAGCGCATCCCCCTTGCCAATTGCCCTGAACAGGCTATACCGCGCAAAGCCGTATTCCAGCATGGAGCGTGCTTCATTGAATCTGGACTGACTGGCGTCATTGCCGAGCACCACCGCGATCAGCCGCATCCCATCCTTTTTGGCCGTCGCGCTGATGCAGTAGCGTGCCTCGTTCGTCGATCCTGTCTTGTATCCGTCACAGCCGGGATAAAAGCGGATCAGCCTGTTCGTATTGGTCAGGCCGGTCACCCTGCCGCCCTCGTGCCGGATCTCGTCCATCCAGATCGTCGAATAATCATAATACAGCGGATGCTGATCCAGATGCGCGCTCAGCCTCGCCACATCCCCCGCAGACATATAGTGTTCCTGCGCCGGCAGACCAGTGCAGTTGACATAGTGCGTATCCTCGAGTCCCAGCTCCTTCGCCCGCTCATTCATCCGGCGGACAAAAGCCTCCTCCGCGCCGCACAGATGCTCCGCCAGCGCGACGGCGGAATCATTCGCGCTGGCGATGATCACGCTCTTGAGCAGATCACCCAGCCTGTAGCTGCCGCCCGCATCCAGAAACGCCTGACTGCCGCCCATCCCCGCGGCATGCTCTGTAACGGAAACCCGGTCATCCACGCGCACGCGCCCCTCGTCGATCGCCTCAAGCGTCAGCAGGATGGTCATAACCTTGGTCACGCTGGCAACAGGCCTCCGCTCGTCCGCATTCTTTGCAAAGATGACGCGCCCCGTCTCCGCCTCCATCAGTACCGCGCTCGGGCTGCTGAGCGTGAACGGCGTCCCCTCCTCCATGGGCGTTTCCTTCTCCTCCGCAGCAGCCAGCGGCACGGCTGTGATCATCAGCAGGGCCAGCCATACCAACAACACTTTCTTCATCCTATACGCCTCCTTGATCAATCAATCGTCACTGCGCCATCAGCTGCTCAATCTCTGCGCCGCTGAGCCCGGGATGCAGCGCGCTGTTGATGCCGTCCGCCAGCACGCCGGACATCCGCTCCACCAGCGCATCCACCTCGCGCGGCGTGACGATCATATCCCCCAGCTTCTCCGACACCACCTGCTCGATGCAGGCATTCAACCTCTCCTCATCCATCGGCCCCTCCTCTGCGCAGAGCGCACCGAGCGCATCCGCGGCTATCGACCATGCGTAGACCACCATGGGGACGCCAACTGCGATCACCGGCACGCCCAGCGTTTCCTTCGTCAGCGCCTTTCTGTGATTGCCCACACCGGAGCCGGGCGTGATTCCGGTATCTGTGATCTGGATCGTCGAACAGATCCGCTCCGAACTGCGGGCCGCCAGTGAATCCACAGCGATCACAGCCTCCGGACGGACATGCGCAACAAGCCCCTGCATCGCTTCCGCCGTCTCGATACCCGTGACGCCCAGCACGCCCGGCGCAGCAGCACAGACGCTGTTCATCCGCTCGCTCACATCATCCGGCACGCAGTCTCTCACATGCCGCGTGACGAGAATGCGCTCTAATGTACGCGGCCCGAGCGCATCCGGCGTCACGCTGCGATTCCCGAGCCCGATGACCATCACCGTCCGTGCTCCCGCAGGCAGCATCTGCTCCAGTGTCCGCGCCAGCTCCTTCCCCAGCGCACGCCGCGTCGTCAGCTCAA
Organism: Clostridia bacterium; assembly: GCA_017938795.1. Lineage (GTDB taxonomy): Bacteria > Bacillota > Clostridia > Christensenellales > Aristaeellaceae > Ventricola. The sequence continues at coordinate 4,314 of JAGBAV010000134.1, read as the reverse complement.
GCGACAGCATCTGCGGGCAGCTGATCGTCACATACCGCCCGACAGGCCTCCCCATGCGCCGGGCAGCTTCCTCATCCTCGATCGTCACCACCGTCCGTTCCATCCCGCTGCCAAGCGCTTTTGTCTCCGCATGAAGCCCGGCCCCGGTCTCCATCGCCAGATCTGTCCAACAGGTTTTCATCCGCATTCCCTTCCCTTCATTGCACCGCGTACCGCAGCGCGTCATTCCTAGCGTGCTCAATGCTTCGGAAAAGTATAAGCGCGTCCGGCTTCTTCTCATGCCACCGATCCTGCGAAGGCCTCAGGATATCCGGCGTCTGCCTGAGCCCCCATTGCATGATCAGATCATTCTGCATCCGTAACTCCGCAGTTTACCCGCATAGAAAAAAGGCCTTACCCTTTCAGATAAGGCCTTCCGTCAGTATTCATACGTCAAGCGACCATCCATGATCCCCGTGATAGACCATCAGACGGGTCATGCCGCCGTCGATGCAGATGTTCTCTCCTGTAATGAAGCCCGCTTTTTCCGAACAGAGAAAGAGAGCCATATTGGCAATATCCAGCGGATTCCCCACACGGCCAGCGGGCTGCTGCACAGCGTCAGGGCCTCTGTACACCGTATACGCCGTGTCGATCCATCCCGGGGAAATCGAATTGACGCGTACCCTCCCCGCAAGGCTGACCGCCAGCGCATGGGTAAGCGCAGCAATGCCGCCCTTTGCCGCGGTGTAGCTTTCTGTCTGCGGCTGGCTCATCCTGTCACGCGAGGACGAGATATTGATGATCGATGCGCCCTGCGCAAAATGCGGCGCAAAGAGCTTTACCAGATAGAACGGCGCCGTCACACCAACCGCAAGCGCATACGCAAACTCCTCGTAGCTGCATTCATCGATCCCCCGCATGATCGGAAGCGCATTGTTGATCAGCACATCAACATGCCCATATGTCTCGATGACATGCGCCGCGAAGCGCTCCAGCACAGCCTTGTCCGCAATATCGCCGACATAGTGATTACCTTCCGCTTTGTCGATGACGATCACCTTTGCGCCCTGCGCAGCGAACTCCTCTGCGATGCATCTGCCGATGCCATTCGCGCCGCCGGTCACAACAACAACCCTATTCTCAAACATCACAATACCCTCCTGATAGGAAAAGAGGATAACCGACCGGAGTCTGTTATCCTCTTTGGCTGTTATGCAGCTTTCAGGCTGATAAATACGCAGCCTCTGCCCGGAATTACTCCTTCACGCCGCCGACAGCAACACCGGCGATGATGTACTTGCTGAAGCAGAAGTACACAATAACCAGCGGCATCGCCGTCATAGCCAGACCGAGATAGATGGAGCCGAACTCCGTGCGGTAGATATCGCCGCGCAGCTCCTTAACCATCATCGGGAGGGTCTTCATCGTCGGATCGGAGAGGAGCATGAGGGGCGTCAGGTAGTTGTTCCAGGAGCCGATGACCGCCATGATCGCCATGGTCGCCATCGCCGGAATCATGATCGGCATGATGATCACGTTGTAGGTATAGAACTCGCCCGCGCCGTCAATACGGGACGCCTCAACCAGAGAGATCTGGAAGTTCGCCTCAAGGTACTGCTTGAAGAAGAATACCGTGGAGGCCGCCGCGACGGACGGGATAATCAGCGGGAGGTAGCTGTTGGTCCAGCCCAGCTTGTACATGAACATGAAGAAGCCGGTGCCGGTGACCTGACCCGGGATCATCAGGATCGCGAGGATGATGCTGTAGAGCAGCTTCGCGCCCTTGAACTTATAGACCGTCAGGCCGTAGGCCGTCAGCGCGGAGAAGTACACGCCCAGAACCGTGGAGCCAAACGCGATGATCGCGCTGTTCTTGAAGCCGGTCAGGATGTTGAAGTTCTTGGAGGCGAGGACGGACCAGTTATGGCTGAGGAACGAGGACGGAATCAGGGACATGCCGCCCTGGATCTGCTGGGAGTTACGCGTCGCGTTGACGATCATGATCCAGAACGGGAGCAGGCTCAGCACGCACAGGGAAATGCAGAGCACATAGATCATCGAGCGCTTCGTCGCAATCAGAGACAGGCAGTTGATGCACAGCGCGACGCACGGCAGGATCATGATGGCAATCGCCAGCACCCAGTTCATCTGCGGGTTGCCGTAGGGCAGCTTGACCGGGATCGCATTGACGCGGAATACGCAGAAGATGACCATGAGGATGCCAATCAGATTGGCAAAGCTGGCAACAGTGAACAGCTTGCTCACGATCTTGTCGCCTGCGGCAATGATCAGCAGCGCGGCAACCACATACAGCACCGCCGCGACCTTGATCATGATGTACAGATCAGAGAAATCGGTCGGGTAGATCGCGCCGTTTGCATTGACGACCTGCATATCGACCTCGATGGCCTCAGGCAGCTGACCCGGGAGCAGCGCGTACTTGAGGCCGCTCTCTCCGGCCTTGTCCGCGGCGGCCGCCATCTCAGCGAGCGCCTCGTCCAGCTTGGCCTGCTGCTTATCGACCTGCTTCTGCTGCTTGTCAATATCTTCCTGAGACTTGCCGCCGTCGATATATCGCTGGAGCTTATCCTTCGCGCTCTGAACACGCTCGGTGTACTTATCGACCTCTTCCTGCAGCGCAGCAGCGGAATTATCTTCAAAGGTTGCGATCGGCGCAAACATCAGCGCCACAGCCGCAATCAGAAGAATCACGCTAAGGAGTCTGTTCAGTTTACTCATTTTCCAGCCCTCCTTACCTTCGGCTTCGCGTCACGGTCCCTCATGAGGAAGGCCAGGATCAGCGAGCAGATCACAATAATGCCGAACAGAATAACGGAAGCAGCGCTCGCGATATTGAAGTTATTCGGCGTTTCAAAGCCCTGCGTATAGATAAAGCGGGCAACCGTATTGGTGGTGTAGTTCGGACGGCCCTGCGTCATCATGTGCGGAATATCGAACATGGTCAGGCCGCCGACGAGGGAGGTAACCAGATTGTAGAGCATGATCGGCTTGATCAGCGGCAGGGTAATCTTCCAGAAGATCTGGCGCGGCGTGCAGCCGTCGACCATCGCCGCCTCAAACAGCGCCGGGCTGATGCCCAGCATGCCGGCGATCATGATGATCATGGTATTGCCATACCACATCCACCACTGGATGAAGGAGATCAGCGCGCGGGACGCTGTGGTGGACTGGAAGAACTCATACGGAGAGCTGAGCAGACCGAACTGCTGCAGCAGCGTATTCACAGGGGCGATCGGATAATTGAAGAAAGAGAAGAAGAGCATAGCGATCGTCGCCGCAGTGATGATATTCGGCATGAAGATCAGGACCTTGAAAGCGCCCTGACACTTCAGGCGGAGATGGGTATCGGTGAACCAGCTGGCCAGAATCAGCGCCATAGCGATCTGCGGAACAAAGTTACACACCCAGATGATCACCGTATTGCCAAGCGACTGCCAGAAATACTTGGAAACATCCGTTCCGAACGCGAAGAGCTTCGCGAAATTATCAAAGCCAATGATGGAATTCTCCAGCACCTTGTTCCAGCCCGCTGCGTCCGTCAGGGACGTACGGAACGTGAAGAAGATCGGGTACAGCTGGAAAATCAGGAAAACGATAAAGAAGGGAGCGACGAAGAGATATCCATACTTATCGTAACTGATGGATTTACGCTTCTTCGGCACTGAGCTTACGGATTGGTTTTGCATATTTCCACCCCTTTTGCCAGATTCTCACCCCGCGTCGGGGCGGCCAGTGAAATGCCAGTCGTCTGATGAATGAAGATAGAAAGGGGGCTGCCTCTGCCCCGATGACGTTGCAGGAGGCAGCCCCCCATTTGGGTCTTTTACAGCTGCGCTGTGATGATGTCGTGATTCAATTACTCAACGACAAGCTCCGGGAACTGAGCCGCAACCTGAGCCTTGAACTCAGCGATAGCAGCATCGAGCTCGGCCTCGCCCTTGGAGTACGGAGTGGTCACGAAGTCGCTCCACAGGGAGTTGATCTTCTCATCATAGTCAGTCATGATGGAGCCGTTGGCCAGGTTAGCAGCCTCGGCGAAGATCGCGTAGTGGTCCTGGCCGCCCAGGAACGGGTTCGGAGTGCCGCCCTCGGCAAGAATCTTCTCAACAACAGCGTTGGAGCCAACGAAGTCGCCGGAAGCCTTGGCGTACGGATACAGGAAGTCTTCGCTCATGGTGAAGAACAGGATGAAGTCCTTGACAGCAGCCTTGGTGGCGTCGTCCATAGCCTCAACCTTAGCAGCGTTCGCGCCGATCCAGGTGCCGCCCCAGCTGTAGCCAACCGGGCCAGCGACCATGCGCCAGTCGCCGT
>JAGBAV010000133.1 GCA_017938795.1 Clostridia bacterium | reverse complement strand
GGGAATCGAACCCCTGATTTCGCCTTGAGAGGGCGACGTCTTAACCGCTTGACCATGGAGGCTTATGGCTGGGGAACTAGGATTCGAACCTAGACAATACGAGTCAGAGTCGTAGGTGCTGCCGTTACACAATTCCCCAATGAACTTATCTCGACGACGTTGACTAGTATATCAGGGATGGCGGATTCTGTCAACCCCTTTTCGGATGTTTTTTTGCTTTTTCGCATTCTTCTGCAGCGTCTCTGCGGCGGCACGTCCGCCTTCTGTGGCAGCCCTTGCCCTTGCGGAGGATATGTGGTATAATGACAGATGTACCTTTATGCGCATCGCGCAATACCGAAGGGAGTTCATACATGAATCAGAAAGTCGGGGCGCTTTTTCTCGCCCTTCTCATGCTGTGCGTCCAGATGAGCGCAGCCTTTGCCGCCGTTGCAGGCACAGCCTCCTCCTATGAGGAGCTGGTCAGCCTCGCCGCCGGCGCACAGAGCGGCGACGTCATCTATATCGCAGGCGATATCACCGCAGGGGCAGAGCCCCTCACCATAGAGGACAGCGTGACCATCCGTTCCGTGCCCGGCTCAGCAGCCTCCATTTCCGGCCTGCAGCTGGCCGACGCCAGCGTGTCCTTCGCCGCTGTCAGCCTGACGGATTCCCTCACCGTTACCGGCGACTCTCATATCGAGCTGCGCGGCGGCGTCGTTGTCACCGGCGCAGATGGCTCCAGCGGCGTCACGTTTGACGGCAGCGGTTCCCTGCTGATCAACAAGGGCTGCGTGATCACCGGCGGCAAGAACGGCGCAGGCGTCTCCATCAGCCATCAAAGCGGCGACTTCTACGGCAGCATCGAGGGCGCTGTCACCGGCGGCAGCGGCAATACCGGCGGGCCCGGCGTTGTCGTCTCCCCCCTCGGCAAGTCCGGCACAATGATGGTCGACGGCGATATCCGCGGCGGCGACGGCACGATCATCGGCGGCCATGCGCTCAATCTATTTGGTCTGAGCAGCAACGCTTATATCACCATCGACGGCACCGTGAAGGGCGGAAGCGGCGAAATCGGCGGCGACGGCATCCAGCTCGTCTCCGCATCGGATCGCGTCAATGTCGGCGTCACGGGCCATGTATCCGGCGGTCAGGGCGCAGCCTACGGCGGCGATGCGGTCATTCTCATGAACGCTGACGGCGGCTCGAGCATCAGCCTCTCCGGCAAGCTCTCCGGCGGCGACGTCACCGACCCTTCCGCTCAGCCCGGCACATCCCTGCTGATCGTCGGCGATTCGACAGCCTCCCGCACGCGCGTGGGCAACTGCCTCTTTGAGGACGGCTCCGTCATCGCCGCCACGCCGGAGCCCACCGCCACCCCCTCCATCACGCCCGTTCCGGCGGTCACGCCGCTGCCCCTCATCACCGCCTCGGTCCATCAGGTCACCGCGCTGCCCGCCATCCCGGAAGAGGATGACGCAGAGGATACCGGGGAGCGTACCGACAAGGATATCAACGGGAACCTGCCTGACGAGGCCACCCCGGGCGAGGCCGCGCGCGATACGCTGCCGGAAGCCTCCCCCTCCGAGGCCGCGCGCGGATAAGCGCATTCTCAAGACTGCATATGAGGTGATTGGCTATGAAGTACACCCGAATCCTGTCCATTCTCTTTCTGCTGGCTGCGCTCTGCTTTGCCGCAGGCGCTGTGAATCATCTGCTCCATTCGGAGAATGGCGCGCTCTCCTCTGCGTTCCTTTCTCTCGGCTGCCTGTGTCTGTCCTATGCCTGTCATCAGAAGAAAAAGAACTGAGATTGCCGCCGCATGCCGCTGAGCATGCGGCGGTTTTGCTGATCCAGCAGCCGTCTTCCCCTCCGGCAGCATACAAAAGGAGCGCCCGGTCTGCCCCGGACGCTCCTTTGATTATTCCTCTTCCTCGTGTTCGAGCTCGTCCACATCGTCAACCGGAGGCTCAAGGCCCTCAATCACGATGCCGTTCTTCTGCGCATAGTCCCACAGCGCAGCATGCACGGCCTGCTCGGCGAGCAGGGAGCAATGGACCTTCACCGGCGGCAGGCCGCCCAGCGCCTCCATGACCGCCTTATTGGTGACGGTCAGCGCCTCCTGCACGGTCTTGCCGATGATCATCTCCGTCGCCATCGAGCTGGTGGCGATCGCCGCGCCGCAGCCGAAGGTCTTGAACTTCGCGTCGCGGACAATCTGATTCTCGTCGATATCCAGATAGATACGCATGATGTCGCCGCACTTGGCGTTGCCAACGGTGCCAACGCCGCTGGCGCCCTCAATCTCGCCGACATTGCGCGGATGCATGAAATGGTCCATGACCTGTTCGGTATACATAGCTGATTCCTCCGATATATGATGAAGATTGAGTTTTACTGATGGTTCCTGACGAAATCCTCGTACAGCGGGGACATGCTGCGCAGGCGCGGGATGATCACCTTGAGCTGCTCGACGACCTCGTCGACCTCCTCGCGCGTGTTGTACTCGCCCAGCGACAGGCGCAGGGAGCCATGCGCGATCTCATGCGGCAGGCCGATGGCCAGCAGCACATGGGACGGATCCAGCGAGCCGCTGGTGCAGGCGGAGCCGCTGGACGCGCAGATGCCCGCAGCATCCAGCAGCATCAGCATGCCCTCGCCCTCGATGAAGCGGAAGCAGACATTGACGTTGCCCGGCAGGCGCTTCTCACGGTGGCCGTTGACCTTTACATAAGGGATTTCGCTCTCAATACGCGCAATCAGATGGTCGCGCAGCGCCTGCACGGCAGGGAGCTCGGTCGCCATAGCCTCCATCGCAGCCTGAGCAGCCTCGCCCATGCCCACGATGCCCGGCACGTTGCTGGTGCCGGCGCGGCGGCGCTTCTCCTGCGCGCCGCCATCCATGAAGACGCCGATCTTCGTCCCCTTGCGCACGTAGAGGATGCCCACACCCTTGGGACCGTGGAACTTATGTGCGCTGGCGGAGAGCAGGTCGATGTGCATCTCATCCACATTCATCGGAATATGACCGAAGGCCTGCACCGCATCGGTATGGAAGATCACGCCGTGACGATGCGCGATCTCGCCGATCTCGGCAAGCGGCTGCACGGAGCCGATCTCGTTGTTCGCCGCCATGATGGAGATGAGCACGGTATCCGGGCGGATCGCCGCCTCAACGTCGGCAGGATTGACAAGACCGTCCGCATCGACCGGCAGGATCGTCACCTCGCAGCCCTGCTTCTTCAGCGCATCGGCGCTGTGCAGGATCGCGTGATGCTCAATCGCGGAGGTGATGATATGGCGGCCCTTGGCGGCATTGGCCGCGACCACGCCCTTGAGCGCCCAGTTATCGCTCTCCGTGCCGCCGGAGGTGAAGACGATCTCGTTCGCCTTCGCGCCGATGACCTTCGCAATCTGCGCGCGCGCATGCTCAATCGCCGCGCTGCTCTTCGCCGCGAAGCTGTAGGTGCCGGCGGCGTTGGCGTAGTTCTCCATCATATACGGGCGCATCGCCTCAAACACGCGCTCGCTCATCCTCGTTGTAGCCGCATTATCCATATAGATCATAGGATCATCCTCCATATATCCATCATTTGCTGTGTCCGGACCGCCGGTCCCCTCACAGGCAGCCGCGCGGCCGCTTCGCCCGCTCGACCGGGTTCCCCTCCGGGAGCAGATCGCTCAGGCAGATGCCGTCGATGACGCCGTTGATTGCGCTGTATACCCTTGAGAAGACCAGATGCGAGGGGCACTCCCCCCTGCGCTCACAGGGCGCGTTGTCGCTGCCGACGCATTCCGCCGGGGCGAGATCGCCCTCCGTCGCGCGAAGGATCATGCCGACGGTGATATCGTCCGGGCTCTTCGCCAGATGATACCCGCCCTGCGCGCCGCGTACGCTGCGCAGAAGACCCGCACGGCTGAGCACGCTGATGATCTGCTCCATGTATTTCCCGGAGATCTCCTGACGCTGTGCAATCTCGCGCACGCTCACCGGCGTCTCGCCGTCATGCTGCGCCAGATCCGCCATGATGCGCAGTGCGTAGCGCCCCTTGGTCGAGATCATCATGCTCATCCCTCCTTGCTGTCCGCATCACAGTATAGCACCCAATTCATACTACGTCAATAGGATTATAGGTATTTTGCCGCAGATGCGCCCTTTTGATGCATGGAAGCATTCTCCTCTGTCACGCCTGCGGCAGCAGCCCCTCTCCGCCGCGCAGCAGCTCACGCGTGACGGCATCCGCCGCATGCGCCGCAGCTTCCTTCAGCCCGCAGCCGGAGAGCAGCGCATCCATCAGCGCCGCGCTGTACAGATCACCCGTGCCCCAGTGATGACCGGGGATCTTCTCATACGGCAGGCGGATGCGCGCGCCCGCCGCAGTATCCATGCCGCAGACAGCGCGCCCGCCGTCCCCGGTATAGCAGCCCGTGACCAGCACGCTGCGCCGTCCCCCGGTAAGGAGGTCTATCGCAGCATCGAGCGCAGCGCCGCCCTGCGCCGCCTCCTCATAGGGCACGCCGGAGAGCAGGCAGGCCTCCGTCAGATTCGGCGTGATCAGGTCGGCCTCCTCCATGAGCATGCGCATGCCCGCCTCCTGTCCCGCTGTGACGGAATTATACCGCCTGCCGCCGTCGCCGAGGATGGGATCGACCATCGTATACACGCCGCGCGCCCGTGCCCCGCGCATGACGCCGCAAAGCGCCGCAGCCTGCGCCTCCCCCGTCACATACCCGACGGACAGCAGGTCATAGGAAAGGCCAAGCTCCTCCCACACGCGCAGGGAATCCAGCAGATACTGCGTTGTGTCCATCGCGCAGTGCCGCCCGAGGTTCAGCGTATTGGAGATCAGCGCCGTCGGCAGCGCAAGCACCTCATGCCCCTTCGCCTCCAGCACGGCGGTCTGCATGCGCAGCGCCACGCGGCTGCGCCCAGTGATATCGCCCAGCAGCAATACGGTCGCCATGGTATTCCTCCGTCCGAATGTTTTTGGGATGATTTCAAGAAGAAACGCTGCCGCGCAATCGCACGGCAGCGGATGATGCTGTCTGTCTGTTATGCCGTCGCTCAGCCGTTCTTCTTGCGCAGCACAATTGCCGTACGCGCCGGCAGATATACCGCGAAGCCGTCGCCGAACTGCGGATCCTTCGCCCAGGTATGGTAGATGACGCTCTTGTCGATGCGGTCGTAGCCGCCGAACTCCTTGTCGTCCGTGGAGAGCAGAACCTCATATTCGCCCAGATCCGACACGGGGATAAACAGCCCGGTCTGGGAGTTGCTCGGGTGGAAGTTGAAGGCGAAGATGCAGCCCGCCTTCTCATAGACGAGGATCTGGTCCTGCTCATGCTGGCGCAGGGAATGGGCATAGCCGCCCTGCAGCACGCTGTACTGCCTGACAAGGCGCACCATCGCCTTATCAAAGTCGCCCAGCTGCTGATAGCGCAGGAAGCCGTTGTCCGACAGGGACCACAGGCGGCGGGCATTCTTGAAGCTCCAGCCGTTGCCCTCGCGCGGGAAGTCGATCCATTCCGGATGACCGAACTCGTTGCCCATGAAGTTGAGGTAGCCGTCGCCGCCGGCGCCGATGGTCACAAGGCGGATCATCTTGTGCAGCGCAACGGCGCGCTCAACGATCAGATTCTGATCGCCCCTGTTCATGCCCCAGTACATTTCCTTGTCAGCAAGGCGGAACATGATTGTCTTGTCGCCGACCAGCGCCTGATCATGAGACTCGGCGTAGGCCACGCACTTCTCGCCCGGACGGCGGGAAACCAGCTCGTAGAAGAGCTTGCCCATCTCCCAGTAGCCGTCCTCCCGCTCCTTGATCGTCTTGATGAAGAAGTCCGGCAGACCCATGCTCAGGCGGTAGTCAAAGCCGATGCCGCCGTCCTTGATCGGCAGGCACATGCCCGGCATGCCGCTCATGTCCTCGGCAATGAGCACGCTGCCCTTCTTGACCTCATGGGTCAGCTCCGCCGCCAGCTGCAGGTAGGTCACCGCGTCGTTGTCGGTGTTGGCAGAGAAGTACTGGCCGTAGTTCATGAACGCAGTGCCCAGACCGTGATCATGATAGAGCATGCTGGTCACGCCGTCAAAGCGGAAGCCGTCGAAGTGATACTCCTCCAGCCAGAACTTGATGTTGGAGAGCAGGAAGTGCAGCACGCCGTTCTTGCCGTAATCAAACACCTTGGAGCCCCACGCCGGGTGATCGCCCGCCGCGCCCTCCTTGAAGAACTGGCCGACCGTGCCGTCGAAGGAGTTGATGCCCTCGGCAGTGTTCTTCACCGCATGGGAATGCACCAGATCCAGCAGCACGGACAGACCCAGCCTGTGCGCCTCGTTGATGAGCGCCTTGAGGTCGTCCGGCGTGCCGTACCACGAAGAGGCCGCGAAGAAATTCGCCACCTGATAGCCGAAGGACGCGTAATACGGATGCTCCATCACAGCCATCAGCTGCACGGTGTTGTAGCCGTCGCGCTTGATGCGCGGCAGGATATCGCGCATGAACTCGAGGTAGGTGCCCACGCGCTCCTCCTCAGTCGCCATGCCGATGTGGGATTCATAGATCAGCGGCGGCACATTGCGCTTGGGGCGGAAGCCCTCGTCCGTCCATTCAAACGTCTTGCGCGGATTCCAGATCACCGCGCTGAAATCGTTGGTTTCTTTGTTCTGCCTGACATAGGTCGCGTACAGAGGGATGCGGTCCTCCCTGCCGGCGTCGCTGGTCACGCAGACCTTCACGCGGGAGAGATGCGCCAGCGTGCGGCGGCCGTCAATCTCGATCTCCCAGCTGCCGTCGCCCATGTTCTTCATCGGGTGGCTTTCGCGGTTCCATCCGTTGAAATCGCCGATCAGATGCATCGCCTTGGCGGCAGGCGCCCACTCGCGGTATACCCAGCCCTTCTTCGTCTTGTGGAAACCAAAGTGCATATGTCCGTTCGCAAAGTCAGAAAGAGTCTGCCCTGCCTTGAGCAGATCACGTTTCTTCCTGCGGTATCTGTTGAGGCGCTCGCGGATGTCGCCCTCATGCGCAGCAAGGTAGGGGTCCTCACGAATAATGCGCAGCGTCTGCGTGCGCTTTTTTGCTGTTTTTTCCATCAAGAAAGCTCCTCTCAACGGTATTCTCTTTTGATTGTACTCCTTTTCATCCGCATTTTCAACACTATCATGCGATTAAGCCTTCACAGTTTCACCAAATTCTGCCGCAACATGCCCACGCTGACCAGCGCAATCCTCTGTTGACGAAGGGCGGTATTCTAAGGTAAACTGTATGCGGCATACTATGCTGGTCATCGTGTGCCGCCTGTCATCCGGCTTCCGGATTCTGTTAATTCCGGCGCGTCCTGCGCCCTGTATATGGAGGTTGTGTCCATGCTCACCCGTACGTTCTTTGCCCGCGCGCCGCTGGCGCCCGGCCGCTTTGCGCCGCTCCCTGCCGGCGCCGTCACCGCCAAAGGCAGCCTGCACGACCGCCTTGTCTCCCTGCGCGCGGGTCTGCTCTCCCGCTGCGCGTCCATCTTCCCCGCCTGCGGCGCAGCGAGCGTCTGGTACGGCGGCGCGGAGGCCGGCGGCATGCCCGCAGCCGATCTGCTTGAGGCAACGCTGCTGACGGCCTCTCTCCTTGGTGATGAGGAGCTGCGCCGCGAGGGTCTGCGCCTTGCCATGCGCGTGGCCGACGCCCAGCGCGAGGACGGCAGCTTCGGCGCGGAGGATGAGACCTTCGCCGCCCGCGGCAGAATGCTGCGCGCGCTCACATGGGCCTACAGCGCCAGCGGCGAAAAGCGCCTGCTGACCTTCATGCTGCGCTATATGAAGTATCTGCGCGACACGCTGCCCGAATCCCCGCTCTCCGCGCAGGACGCCATGCACACCGCCGATACGCTCGAGGCGGGTATCTTCCTCTACAACGTCACCGGGCAGAAAGCCATCCTCTCCGTGCTGATGACGCTCGTCAGCCAGGGCGCGGATTCGACCTCGCTCTTCCATGCCTTCCCCTATCGCACGCCCATTTCCCGCACCATCTCCGCCGAGGCGCTGCTTGACGCGCTCAAGGACGAGGACGAGGGCGGCTATTACCATCATCTGCTGCGCACGGCGGACGGCGCGAATCTATGCGAGGCTCTGCGCGCCAGCGCGCTGTGCGGCGTGCTCACAGGCTCCGCCAAGCACCTCTCCGCGCCGGAGGTCGGCATTGTCCGCCTGAATAAGGCGCACGGCGCTGCCTGCGGCGGCGTCACCGCCGATCCGCTCCTCGCCGGCACGCACCCCAGCCGCGGCGTGAGCGCGAAGAGCCTTTGCGAGCTCGCCGCCTCGCTGGAGACGATGCTCTCCTGCCCATCCGGCGAGCACGGCGCAGATCAGCTCGAGACCGTGATCTACAACGGCGTCGCCGCCGCTTTCGCGCCGGACGGACGCAGCATCCAGCCCATCCAGCAGGCCAACCAGACGCTGCTCAGCCGCGCGGAGCGCTTCCCGCTGAGCCATGACGGCGCAGGCCTCTTCGCCCTTGAGGACAGCGCATCCCTCTGCGCGCTGCTCGCTGCGCTGCCCCGATTCGCCCAGCATCAGTGGATGCTCTCGCGCGACGAAGGTTTTGCTGCGATCGGCTACGCCCCCTGCTCCGTGCGCTACCGCATCGGCGAGGCCGCCGTGCAGCTGCATGTGGAGAGCCGCTATCCCGAGAGCGGCAGCGTCCGCATCCGCCTGAGCCTCGACCGCAGCGCTGCCTTCCCGATCCACCTGCGCATCCCGGAGTGGGCGCAGGGCGCATGCGCCGCCGTCGCGGGCGATGTGCTGCGCGGGCAGGCCGGTTCCTTCCTGACGATCAACCGCCAGTGGCATGACGGCGACGAGATCCTTCTCACCCTGCCCATGTCCGTGCGCACCCTGCCGCTCTATCATCAGGCTGTGTGCGTCGCGCGCGGCCCGCTGCGCTTTGCCTATGCGCCGGAGACGATGCAGAGCGGCGAAACGCTCAGCGCGAAGGCTCCGTTCGGCGCGGCGATCGTCACCAGCGAGCCGATGGAGGCGCAGGAGACGCAGGACGGCGTCGTCATCCGCGCGCGCCTGCGCACGCTGACCAACTGGGGCATGCGCGGCGCGAGCTGCGACCAACCGCCCATGGCGGACGCCGGAACCGGCGAGGCCTTTGACGCGGAGCTTGTCCCCTATGCCTCCGCGCAGATCCGCCTTGCCGTACTGCCGGTCGAATAAAGCACGGATTTCCATCACTGCTTCACAATCCTGTCACACCCGTCGGGTATAATGGCAGACGAGAGGTGAATACCCATGAGCAAGAATTACCGCATCCTGATCTGTGACGATGATCCGATCGTCCATCAGTCGCTTTCCCTTTATCTGGATAACGAGGACTTCCTGCATGATTCCGCATCCGACGGCAGGCAGGCGCTGGAGATGATCCGCAAGGAGCGCTATGACCTGATGCTGCTGGATCAGATGATGCCCGGCATGACCGGGATGGAGGTCTGTCAGGCTGTGCGCAGGGACAGCCAGCTGCCCATCATCATGCTGACCGCCCGCGGCGAGGAGATCGACCGCATCCTCGGCCTTGAGATGGGCGCGGACGACTATATCGTCAAGCCCTTCTCCCCGCGCGAGGTCGTCTCCCGCATCAAGGCCGTGCTGCGCCGCACAGGCGCAAATACCGCCGCGCAGGATGAGGCGCTGACCACCCTCACCTACGGCTCCCTTGAGATCCAGCCCGAGCGCTACAGCGTGCGTCTCGGCGGCCAGAGCATCGCCTGCACGCCGCGCGAGGTCGAGCTTCTGCATCTGCTGTGCAGTCATCCCGGCCGCGTGTTTGACCGGGAGCAGATTCTCTCGCGCATCTGGGGCTATGATTTCTTCGGTGATACCCGCACGGTGGATACGCACATCAAGCGCCTGCGTCAGAAGCTCGCCTGTGAGGAAATGGGCAAGGCATGGGACATCGTCACCGTATACGGCGTAGGCTATAAATTCGAGGCCGGCGTATGAAGCGCGGCGCATTCTTTCAGCGCGTCCTCTTCCTCGTCTATGGTACGGTGCTGCTCTTCGCCGTGCTGATCATCGCCATCTACAACATCATCAGCCCGGCGCTCTTTGCGCGCAACAAGATCGACGATCTGATCCCGAAGGGGCAGATCATCAGCGGCTACATCGAGAGCACGCTGCGCGGAGAAATCTCCACGACCTACCTCGTCCCGCTCATCGGCCGCAGCACCTCCCAATGGGAGGCGACGGTCTGGGTCGTCGACTCGAAGGGCGATACCCTCATCCGCACCCAGCAGACCGACGGGCGCCGTGTCGGCCGCCTGCCCGCCCGGCTCGCGCAGTCCATGCTGCCAGCCGTGCTCACCGGGCAGATCGCCACGCACATCGGCAGCCCGGAGGATCTGGCTTCCGACAGCGTCTCCAGCCGCACGGCCATCACATCCGATGTGCTGCGCCGCATCGCCGGGCAGAACGAGGACGCCGTGAGCACCGAGGAGGTCATCACCGGCAATATTGTCGCCGTCGCGATTCCCATCACCTATTGGGGCGAGGTGGTCGGCGCGGTCTTCATGAGCCAGTCGATGACCGAGGTCATGGCCGGCATGCAGGCGCTGTCCAATACGATCACATTCTCCCTGCTGCTGGTCGCGCTGCTGCTGCTGCCCATCGCGCTGTTCTTCGCCACGCGCATCTCGCGGCCGCTGGCCTCCATGCGCGCTGCGGCGCTCACGATGGCGGGCGGCGATCTGTCCGCCCGCGCGGATGATCAGCGCGGGGATGAATTCGGCGAGCTGGGCCGCGCGCTCAATTTCCTCTCCTCCGAGCTGGGCTCCACCATCTCCTCGCTGGAGATGGAGCGCAACCGCCTGAGCAGCCTGATCGACGGCCTGAGCGAGGGCATCATCGCCGTGGACGCGCAGGGGGCAGCCACGCTGGTCAACCCCGCCGTGCGCAGCCTGCTCGGCCTTCCGCAGGACGCCGATGTGCGCGCTGCACTGCCGGATGTGTTCCGGATGTTCGACGGGGCGCTCGCCTCCGGGCAGAGCATGCGCGAGACGATCTGGCAGGGGCGCGTCGCGCTGCGCATCTCCATCGCCCCGCTGCATAAACCCGACGGGCAGGTTACCGGCTGCGTCGGCATCATCTCCGATGTCACCAGCGCAGAGCGGCTGGAGCAGACACGCCGCGACTACGTCGCCAATGTCTCCCATGAGCTGCGCACGCCGCTGACCGCCATGCGCGCGCTGCTGGAGCCGCTGCGCGACGGCCTCATCAAGACCGATGAGCAGCGCCAGCAGACCTACAACATCATCCTGCGCGAGACCATGCGCCTGTCGCGCCTTGTCAGCGACATGCTCGAGCTCTCCCGCCTGCAGAGCGGCAGAGCCTCCCTCTCCCGCAGCGTCTTTTCCCTGCGCCCCCTGCTCGAGCAGATCCGCGACACCTATGCCGCCTATGCAGAGGATTACCAGCAGGTCTTCATCTTCGGCGTCCCGCCGGAGCTGCCGCAGGTCACCGGCAACCCGGACCGCACGCAGCAGGTGCTCGTCGCGCTGCTGGACAATGCCTTCAAGTACACGCCGGAGGATGGCGTCGTCACGCTGAGCGCAGAGGTCGCGGGCGACATGATCCGCGTGAGCGTGCGCGACACGGGCATCGGCATCGGCCCCGAGGATCTGCCTCATGTCTTTGACCGCTTCTATAAGGCGGACAAGTCCCACGGCGGCAAGGGCACCGGCCTCGGCCTCGCCATCGCCTATGAAATCATGAAGCAGCTGGGCGAGGAGATGACCGTGGAGAGCGAGCCCGGCGAGGGCTCCGTCTTCCGCTTCACGCTGCATATCGCGCAGCCGGCCGCCCTGCCGCAGGGCTGACCCCTCCTTTTCATCCGCTCCTCTGAGCAGCCTTATGGGCTGCTCTTTTTTTATTCCGGGACAGCCGTTTCTGCGCAGCGCGGCAGGGCTTGTCCGGTTCATGCCGTCTGCCCTCCAAATTCTGTCAACCGCGCCGCGGTATATATCAGATGTCTTGTGAACAAATTTCTCGATATACTGCCAAATCCGCGCAACTTTTCTTTGACAATCGTTCTATATCTTGCTACAATAGTAACACTATAACAGAATCGAGGTTATTCTTATGGACAATCGTGAACGCCTTTCCTCGCGTCTTGGCTTCATCCTGCTGAGCGCCGGCTGCGCCATCGGCTGCGGCAATGTATGGAAGTTCCCGTGGATGGCCGGCCAGTACGGCGGCGGCGGCTTCGTGCTGGTGTATGCTTTCTGCCTGCTGCTGCTTGGCCTCCCCGTCATGGTCATGGAGTTTGCTCTTGGCCGCGCCTCTCAGGCCAGCCCGGTACGCATGTACCAGAAGCTGCAGAAGCCCGGCCAGAAGTGGCATATCCACGGCTATCTCGCGCTGTTCGGCAACATCTGCCTGATGTCCTTCTACACGGTCGTCTCCGGCTGGATCCTGTATTACTTCGTCAGCTTCCTCACCGGCAAGACGGCGGAGCTTGGCTTCGTGCCGATGATCACCAACCCCACGGTCAATATGGTCTACATGGGTATCGTGGTTGCGGTCGGCTTCCTCGTGCTCAGCTTTGATCTGCAGGGCGGCCTTGAGCGCGTGACCAAGTATATGATGGTTGCGCTGCTCATCCTGATGATCGTCCTGGCCATCAACAGCGCGACCCTGTCCGGCGCAAAGGAGGGCCTGACCTTCTACCTGCTGCCCGACTTTGGCAAGATCGACTTCAGCGTCGTCGTCGGCGCGATGAATCAGGCCTTCTTCACGCTGAGCCTTGGCATCGGCTCGATGGCGATCTTCGGCAGCTACATCGGCAAGGAGCGCACCCTGATGGGCGAGTCCGTCAACATCATCCTCCTTGACTCCTTCGTCGCCATCACCGCCGGCCTCATCATCTTCCCCGCCTGCTTCACCTACGGCATTGAGGTCAACGCCGGCCCGGCGCTCCTGTTCGACACCATGGCCACCGTCTTCAACAACATGCCGGGCGGCAGGCTCTGGGGCTCTCTGTTCTTCCTGTTCATGGTCTTCGCCGCGATGTCCACGGTCTTCGCCGTGTTCGAGAATATTCTCGCCTGCGTGCGCGAAATGACCGGCTGGAGCCGCCGCAAGGGCTGCATCGCCTGCGGCATCGGCATCTTCATCACCTCCACCACCACCGCGCTGGGCTACAGCATCATCAAGTTCCAGCCCTTTGCCGAGGGCAGCGCATGGCTGGATCTGTGGGACTTCCTCGTCTCCACGAATCTGCTGCCGATCGGCTCTCTGGTCATCGCCCTCTTCTGCTGCAATAAGCGCTTTGGCTGGGGCTGGGATAAGTTCGTCGCCGAGGCGAACACCGGCAAGGGCCTGAAGGTTCAGCCGTGGATGAAGCCCGTCTTCCAGTTCGTCGTTCCCGCCGCGATCCTCCTCCTCTATATCATCGGTCTGATGAACTTCAGCTGGCGATAAGCAAACAACCGAATTCCCCATGCGCCCCGGCTCCGGCCGGGGTGTTTTTTCGTTTGTTTTGTTATATGTTAATTCTTAGTTACGCCATGCTTCTCCCCTTTCCCAACCCATCTGTCTGTGGTATAATTTATATTGATTATGTGTATCGTTTTCCTATTATATGTACGGCATTTATGACACACCACGGGCAGCAACGCCCGCGCATCATCACACAAGAATTGCGCCGCTTTCCGGCGCTGCGGAGGGTTATATTATGGGTATCAAACGGCTGTCTTTTATCGCAATGGTATGCGTGCTTCTCGCGCTGTGTCTGCCAGCGCTCGCCGCGCAGGATCTGACGATTTCCGGTGGTACACCGGGGACGGACTATACCTATACAGATGATGGCGTGCTGACCATCCTCAGCTCCACTGCCCTTACTGTAAAGGGCAAGAGTGGCGTTACCAGCTCGGACAACAGGATTATTGTCAAGCCCGGCGCAGGCAAAACGGCTAATGTGACGTTTCACAACGTCACGCTTGGCCCGAATGATGATTATTCCGTTGTCTCTCTGGAAAGCGGCACGCTCAATCTGACCGTGCTCGGCACGAACAAGCTGCTCTCCCCCACCAGCAACACCGACGCCAACGGCTCGCTGCGTGAGACTTTCCGCGTACCCAGCGGAACCAGCGTCATCCTCGGTGCGTACAATACATCCACAGAATGCTCGCTTTCTGTCTATGGCAGAGGCGTGGCCGCCGCAATGGGCGCCAGCGCATACGGCAACATCACCTTCAACAGCGGTACCTATTACGTAGAGAACACCTTCACCTTCGGCGGTGCGGCCATCGGCGGCAGCGCATTCTATTCCAGTTCCAGCAGCAGCACTGCTCACGGCGTCATCACGGTGAACGGCGGCAGCGTCAAGGCTGTCAGCGGCTCATGGGGCGGCGCAGCTGTCGGTGCAGCCTATGACAGCACCAAGGGCGGAACCATCATTGTCAACGGCGGTTTATTCGAGGCCGAGGGTATGGTCGGCGCAGGCGTAAGCGAACGATCCAGCTATAACACAAGCGGCGGCACCTACACGCAGAACGGCGGCGTCGCCACAATCAAGCAGCTGAACGCTTCTACGGCCGTTATCGAAGACGGCACGCTTAATCTGGAGCACGCGTACAAGCTGACGGTCAACGGCGGCAGCGTGACCTCCAACAGCGGCATTGAGCGCCTGACGATGAATGCAGGCAAGCTCGACATCGACATCAGCAGGTCAACCAACCGCGTGGGCCTCGGAGGCTCGGGCAGCGGCAGAACATACTGCAACCAGATCGTAATCAACGGCGGCGAAGTCACCGTCAATGCCAGCATGCCAGCCGTCGGCGCAGAATCAGACAGCGAGGATGATGCCTCCGGTACGATCCAATTCAACGGCGGTACCCTGCGCGCGTACAGCGAACTATACGCCGGCATCGGCAGCGAAGACAACAGCCATAACGTCAAGCTGGTCGTAAACCCCGGCGTCGCCAAGAAGATCACCGTAGAGGCCGGCAGTTCGTTCAGCAGCCTTGCCACGCTGGATGTCGTTACCGCAGCAACCACCTACGACAATGCTGTGTTGACCGCAGACCGCCATGCATGGGTTCTGACCACCTCGGACGCCGACGTGCACACCCACGCAGCCTGCGGCGTGCGTCCGGCGAACTGTACACATGACACAGCCCATACGGGCATCACCTATACCCCGTGGGACGGCGCATCCCAGCTCACCTTCGACAACAGCAAGAGCGAATACTACGTCTGCCTCACCGCAGACGCGACTGTTGACACCCCCATCTTTGTCAACGGCGGCAAGACGCTCCATCTCTGCCTCAACGGGCACAGCCTTGCCAGCAGCTATAACGACAATGATCTCGGCGTGATCGAGGTTACAGAGGGAGGTAAGCTCATCCTCTGCGACTGCCAGAGCAGCGCCAACGCCAAGATCACCCATACCTCCGGCGCGAAGGGCCGCGGCGTCACCAACGACGGTACGTTCGAAATGTACAGCGGCCATATTGCCGGCAACAGCACCATCTCCGGAAGTTCCTCCTACTACGGCGCAGGCGTGCATAATACCGGCAGCTTCTCCATGTATGGCGGCAGCATCACCGGCAACACCACCTCCAGCGCCGGCGCGGGCGTCTATACCCGCGGCACGATGAACCTGTACGGCGGCGAGATCTCCGGCAACTATGGCAGCGCCATGGGCGGCGGCGTCTGCGTCTACGCCGAGGGGAACACTGCGACCTCCTTCACCATGACCGGCGGCGTCATCACGAACAACAGCAGCCAGCAGGGCGGCGGCGTCTTTGTCGACCGCAACAACTACGATTCTGACGTCACCGACTTCACGATGACCGGCGGCGAAATCTCCGGCAATACCGCCAAGGCGGGCGGCGGCGTCTTCGTCTACTGCTCCGCTGCGATCATCAACGGCGGCTCCGTCTCCGGCAATACCGCCTATGTCGCAGGCTCCGCTCCCGGCACATGGAACGGCGAGGGCGGCGGCGTCTATGTCAATACCGGCAGTCTCTCGCTGCAGAGCGGCTCCATCACCGGCAACAAAGCCGTCTGGGGTGCGGGCGTCTATTCCGCCTCCAGCACCACAACGCTCAGCGGCGGCAGCATCGCGAACAACCTTGCGCAGGAGAAGGGCGGCGGCGTCTGGCACAGCGGCTCCTCCGCGCTGACGCTGAGCGGCAGCACGATCTCCGGCAATACGCTCAGAAATACCGTCGCATCCGGCTATACGGCCTCCGGCGTCTACGGTGCGGGCGTCTACAACAAGGGCTCCTTCACCATGAGCAGCGGCACCATCTCCGGCAACAAGGATGCCAGGCGCGGCGGCGGCGTCTATAACGACACCAGCGCATCCTTCACCATGACCGGCGGCACCATCTCCCTCAACGAAGCCGATGAATACGGCGGCGGCGTCATCGCCGGCAGCAGCATGAGCATCAGCGGCGCGCCGACCATCAAGGCCAATACCACCACGGAAGGCTGGGCCAGCAACGTCTATCTCGCGGCGAATCAGCTGATCACCGTCACCGGCACGCTGAGCGGCGCAGAGAGCATCGGCGTCAGCGTGCAGAATACACCGACGGCGGCCAATCCCGTGCCGTATCTGCAGCGCAGCGGCAGCTCCGTCATGCAGAGCGATCTGGACGCGACCTATGCCGATATGGCCGAGCGCGCGAAGCTGGACACCAGTATTGATGCAAGTGTGTACGGGAAGTTTATCCGCAACAGCGACGGCGTCTTCGGCCCGGCGCTCCCGGTCTACGACCTCACGCTGGAGAATGCGAAGCTGAGCGACGGCAGCACGGGCGGCAGCTTCAACGAGGGCGACAGCCTCACCCTCACCCCCGATCTGCCGGAGAATACCGTATTCACCGGCTGGGAGGTCGTCAGCGGCAGCCTCACCCTCACGGACGAGGAGAAGCAGACAGAGAGCCTGACCTTCTCCATGCCCGCAGGCGCGCTGAGCATCAAGGCGAATTACACCAACGCGACGGTCACCATTACGGCGAAGACAGCGCGGTTCAGCAGCAACGGCGTCATCCGCGTCACCGACGAGGAGGATGCGCAGACCCAGACATTTGAGGCGGACTACGGCGCAGAAGTCACGCTGACTGCCGTGCCCGACAAGGGCTATTACGCCGAGAACTGGAAGAAGACCGGCGACAACACCGTACTGGATGCGGACGAGACCTACACCTTCACCGCGACGGAGGATGTCGAGCTGACCGTTGATATCGTCCCGTACGAGTACAGCTACAACATCATGGTCTCCCCAGCCCGCAGCGGCGCCGCCAAGGACAGCTTCTACGATTCCGCCACCGGTATGTATACCTACGGATCCACAGGCAATCTGATGGCTGTGCCCGCAGAGGGGTACTCCTTCGTGCGCTGGGCGGTCACGCAGGGCGAAGGCACGTTTGACGATGCGACTGCCGCCGAGACGGAATTCACCATCGGCACAGGCAACGTGGAGATCACGGCCTACTTTGCCCCCGAGCACAAGCACGCCATCTGCGGCGAGTCCGTCGAGGGCAGCAGCTGCGGCCTGACGAACCACAGCGGGCATGCATCCAACGTCACCTTCCTCCCGTGGGACGGCACGACGGAGCTTGATCTCGAATCCGGCGAGCATTTCTACTACCTCATGGACGATGTGACGACGGACAACGCCATCAAGGTCTGGAGCGACGCGACGCTGCATCTGTGCCTCAACGGCAAGACCCTTACCTCCGGCGCAGACAACGCAATTGAAATTTCCAGTGACTGCGCCTTTACGCTCTGCGACTGCATCGGAGAGGATGAAAACACGTGGGGCCAGATCACCCGTAAGGCCGGAACGTATGGCCGCGGCATCTTCAGCTACGGCGATATCGAGATCTACGGCGGCCACATCACCGGCCATGACCTCACCGGCAACACCTCGAACGCCTATTCGGAGAATGAAGGCGCTGGTATTCTCTGCTCCAACAATGCCTCGCTCACGCTGTACAACGGCGCGATCACCTACAACAAAGCCCGCATGGAGGGCGGCGGCGTCTGGATGTATAATACCGGCACCAGCGCAGCCGGCGACTTCATCATGCACAACGGCCTCATCAGCCACAACAGCGCGCAAGATGACGGCGGCGGCGTGATCGCCCACGGCTCGCACTTCGTGCTGAACGGCGGCTACATCACCTACAACACCGCCGGAACGAACGGCGGCGGCATCTCCAACTGCGGCCGCGTCACCATCAACGGCGGCGGCATCTCCGAAAATACCGCCGAAGAAATCGGCGGCGGCATCTGCTCGATGTGGTCTGCTCAAGACGACACATGCACTGTCACCATGAACGGCGGCTATGTCGCGCGCAACACCGCTGGCGTCAGCGCCGGCGGCATGAACAGCGGCGACGGCCTGTTCATCGGCGGCAACGCCGTCGTACGTAACAATAAGGTCAACGGCGTGCATAACAACATCCAGCTGCGCGCAGGCGAGATGATCACCATCACCGCCGATCTCACAGGACGCTCCGGCAGCAGCATCGAGGCTCTGGGCGTCACCGTCGCCAGCGAGCCGACGGCGTCGGCCCCTGTGCCCTACCTCAGGCGGGCCAGCGGCTCCGTCACGCAGGATGACCTTGACCACACCGTCGCCGACGCCGTCCTCAACGACGCAGCGAAGGCCGAGCTCTACGGCAAGCGCATCAATGCGGACAATAACGGCGAATTCGCCCCGAAGACGTACGCGCTCACGCTGGAAAACGCCACGCTGAGCGACGGCAGCACCAGCGGCAGCTTTACCAAGGGCGAGAGCATCACCGTCACCGCCGTAGTGCCGGATGAATACCAGCTCACCGGCTGGACGCGCAGCGACGGCGAGACGATCACCGGCGCAGATGAGAGCATCACCATCACGATGCCCGGCAGCGAACTGACCGTCACCGCGGTGGTCGAGCCGGTGTCGTATGAGATCGTCTATGATCTGGATGGCGGCGTCCTCCCCTCCGGCGAGGAGAATCCCCTCTCCTACACGGCGGGCGACCTGCCCATCACGCTGGTCAACCCTGTCTATGAGGGTTACGTCTTCACCGGCTGGACGGGCGATACCCTGAGCGGCCCCACGACCTCCGTCACCATTGAAGAGGGCACGACCGGCGCGCTCTCCTTCACCGCGACGTGGATCAAGGCGCATAAGCATCTCTCCTGCGGCGACAGCAGCTGCACGGACAGCCATGGGCACACGGCTGACGTCGCGTACAGCCCGCTCACCCTGAGCAGCTCCGGCGTCACGACGCTCGCCTCCGGCGCATACTACCTGACCGCCAATACCACCGCAGCGGGCAAGATCGAGATCCCCGCGGGCGAAACGGTCTACCTCTGTCTGAACGGATACACGCTCACAGCGGATCATGAGAGCGAGGTGATCGCGGCGGCCGGCACGCTGGTGCTGTGCGACTGCAACGGCAGCGGCGAAGGCAAGGGCGTCATCACCCACACAAGCGGCAAGTACGGGCGCGGCGTCACCGCGGCATACCCCAACGGAAGCCTGATCATGTACGGCGGCACCATCTCCGGCAACAGGCTGAAGGGCGGCAGCAGCCATGGCGCAGGCGCGCTGGCCGGCGGCAGCATCACCATGCACGGCGGCGTCATCACCGACAACACGTTCACCGGCAGCAACCATGGTCAGGGCTCCGGCATCTACGTCAGCACCAACGGCAGCCTGACGATGACCGGCGGCTCCGTCACCGAGAACACCAACGAATACGGCGTTGTCGTGAACGGCGGCCGCGTGACGCTCAGCGGCAGCGCGACCATCAGGGACAACACGGTCTTCTATGCCTCCAGCGGCAATATGCCGTGCAATCTGTATCTCGCCGACAGCTCGGTGATCAGCCTCGCAGGCCAGCTCACCGGCGGGGCGGGCAGCATCGGCGTGGTCAGCACGTCGACCAAGCCGGCTGTGTACATGCAGGCGGCAGCGGCCTATAACGGCGGCGTCATCGACGACACCAGCTTTGCCGCCACCGTATCGGATACAGCGCTCTGCAGCACACGCCTCGTGGACAGCAAGCACAAGGCCGAGCTCTATGAGCCGGCTCAGCTCACCCTCAGCGCCTCGCCCGAGGAGGGCGGCGCCGCCGAAATGACGGCAAACAACGGCAAGAAGCGCAGCGACAAGGAGCCGAAGTACCCCACGGTTCCCGTCACGATGACGCAGACAGCCAAGGGCGACGACCTGACCGTCACGGCGACGGCGAACGCCGGCTACACGTTTGACGGCTGGTATGCCGTCGCGGCTGACGGCAGCGGGACTGAGCAGAAGATCGAAAACGCCGAAGCGGTCTACACCTTCACGCTGAATCTGGATACGGCGCTGAGAGCGAAGTTCCTGCGCGACATTCAGGTCAGCGTGCAGACCGAAGGCGGCGGCAGCGTGACCGGCCTGAAGGAAACCGGCGTCTATCACCCGGGCGAGACGCTCAGCCTGACGGCTGCGCCGCAGACGGGCTATGCCTTTGACGGCTGGTATGCCGTGGGGGCGGATACGGAGGCCGGCGAGCAGCTGCTCTCCAAGGAGCTCACCTACGAGCAGACAATCGGCGAGGCCGACGTCAGCCTGCTGGCCAGGTTCACGGCGATCACCTACGCGATCACCTATGATCTCGCGGGCGGCTCTCTCCCCGAGGGACAGACCAACCCGGAGACCTACACCATCGAGACTGAGTCCTTCACCCTCGTCAATCCGGTGAAGGAAGGCTATGCCTTCATCGGCTGGAGCCTCGACGCGCCCGCCGAGGGCGACGGCGATCAGGCTGAACCCGCGCTCATGACCGAGGTCACCATCGAGCAGGGCTCCACCGGCGACCGCGCCTACACCGCTCACTTCGAGGCTGTGGACTACACCATCACCTACGAGCTGGACGGCGGCACCGTCGACGGCACGAACCCCGCTGGTTACAACACCAACTCCGAGCCCATCACCCTCATCAACCCCGCCAAGGTCGGCTACACCTTCCTCGGCTGGACGGAGGGCGACGGTGAGGAGCTGATGACCACCGTCACCATCCCCACCGGCTCCACCGGCGACAAGGTCTTCACCGCGCATTACGAGGTCATCACCTACGCGATCTCCTATGATCTCGCGGGCGGCGCTCTCCCCGAGGGGCAGATCAACCCGGAGACCTACACCATCGAGACCGAAACCTTCACCCTCGTGAGTCCCGCAAAGGAAGGCTTCACCTTCCTCGGCTGGATCACGGAAGAAAACGGCACGCCGCAGCTCACCGTCGCCATCACGAAGGGCACGACCGGCGATCTCGCCTTTACGGCGGTCTATGCCGACACGGTCTATGACATCGCCGCCACGGCTGACCCGGCGGAGGGCGGCACGATCACCGGCGCAGGCCGCTATACGCACGGCGCGACCGTCACGCTGACGGCTGTCCCGGCGGAGGGCTGGCGCTTCGTATGCTGGACGGAGGCGGATACCCTTGAGGCGTCCGGCACGGTCAGCGAGGATCCGGTGTATACCTTCACCGCGCTGCAGGCCCGTACGCTGAGCGCTGTCTTCAGCAGACTGCGCCCGCCGGTTATCATCGAGCAGCCGCAGAGCGCCTCGGTGTTCAGCGGCGAGACGGCTGCCTTCTCCGTCCGCGTGCAGAGCGATCTCCCGGTGACCTATCGCTGGCAGATCGACCGCGGCGACGGCCTCGGCTTCGTCGATCTGGGCTGCACAGATCCCACGTACACCACCAGCCCGGTCAAGCCGGAGAATACCGGCTACCTCTACCGCTGCATCGTCGAGAATGCGGACGGCAGCATCACCAGCCTTACCGCTGTGCTGACCGTCAATGTGAAGCCCGATCTGCCGGATACCGGAGATACCTCCAACCTCCTGCTCCTCGTGCTCGTCGCCATCCTCTCACTCGGCGGCGCTGCGCTGCTGATGAAGCGCAGACGCAACAGCTGATCGCACAAAGCCCTTCCTTAACAGGAAGGGCTTTTCTTCTGCCCGCAGCATTTCCCCCTTGCCGCCGCGGCTCATTCTGCTATAATAGGATCATCATCATCCTGTAGGAGGGCAAGCATGTCCTATCTGTATGAGACCCATCTGCACACCTGTCAGGCGAGCGCATGCGGCGTATCCACCGGGCGCGAGCACGCGCGCTTCTATAAAGAGATCGGCTTCAAGGGCATCTTCGTGACCGATCATTTCTTCGGCGGCAATACCGCCGTCCCCCGCAATCGCCCGTGGCGCGAGCGGATTGACATGTTCTGCGCGGGCTATGAGGATGCCCTCGCGGAGGGGCAGCGCATCGGACTTGATGTGTTCTTCGGCTGGGAGCAGGGCTACGGCGACGACGAATACCTGATCTACGGCCTTGACAAGCAATGGCTCCTCGCCCATCCGGAGGTGGAGACATGGTCCCGGCGCGAGCAGCTTGAGGGCATACGCCGCGCCGGCGGCTGCATCGTGCAGGCGCATCCCTTCCGCACGCGGGACTATATCCGCCATGTGCGCATCGGCCTTGGCTACTGCGACGCCATCGAGGCGGCAAACGCCGGAAACCACCCTCACAACGACGCCTATGCCCTGCGCTATGCGCAGATGTACGGTCTGCCGATGATCGCCGGGTCGGACAACCATCGCTCCAGCATGGAGAATCTGCACCGCATCTACGGCGTGCGGCTGGAGTCTCCGCTCCTCTCCGCGGCGGACTTTGCGCATCGCATCCGCAGCGGCGCGCCGATCACGCTGAATGTGCCGCAGGATCGCTTCTCCCCGGCGGAATGCCCGCCCATCGACTCGTACTTCATCGACGAGCACGAGGGTCTGCGCCCGACGAACAGGCCGTCTCTTTGCGACTGGGCATAACCCCATGATTCAGGAGGAAACGCCATGATCACATACAGAGTGATGACCATCGAGGATTATGACAGCGTGTACGACCTGTGGATCCATACGCTCGGCATGGGACTGAACACGACGGATGACAGCCGCGAGGGCATCGCGAAATACCTGCACCGCAACCCGACGACCAGCTTCGTTGCCGTCTCCGGCGGCCGGATCGTCGGCGTGATCATGGCCGGCCACGACGGCAGGCGCGGGTATATCCAGCACACCGCCGTCCTCCCCGCCTATCGCGGGCGGGGCGTCGCGCGCAGCCTCGTCGACCATGCCATGCAGGCGCTCGATGAGGAAGGGATCTGCAAGGCGGCGCTTGTCGTCTTCCGCCGCAATGAAACCGGCAACGGCTTCTGGGAGCGGATCGGCTTCGCCGAGCAGGAGGATCTGGTCTACCGCAACAGGAACATCCATGCGCTTGAGCGGATTGATACATAATCATCCCCGGCGCAGCAGACAAACAGCCGCGTACCGGCAATCGCACCGGTACGCGGCTGTCTTTATTTCTTTTGCATTCTCTCGATGCGCTCACGCATCCTCTGCCGGCGGATCTCATGCTCCGCCTCGCGCACCTGATCAAGGCTCTGCAGCCACGCCCTGTCACTCTCTGTGAGCAGCGGACTGTCGGGGAAGAGCCGTGCATAGCAGCTCAGACCAAGGCCGATATTGCCCGCGCAGTCCTCAAAGCGCATCGTGCGTGCGCGGCGCATGACCGCCTTGATCCTGTCCGGCGGGATCTCCGTACCATGCTGCATCTCAGAGGCATACGGATATGCTTTGAGCTGCGTGCAGTATGCCTGCGGCACCTCGCCCCACGGCTGCTCCTCCCGCAGCTGCTGCGGCTCCGGGAGCCGGCTGCGCGCATAGCGCCAGTTGTACGCCTCCGCATAGCAGATCGGCTGCAGCTGCTCGTCCGCGATGGACATGGAGCTCACGCTGCTGCTCCGCTCGTCCTGCTCATAGTCCCATCGTCCATGGCGCAGCTCCAGCGCAGTCCCGCGCTCAATGGCAGTCTCCAGCGTCTCCTGCTCACGCAGCATGCAGATGACCAGCGTCGGCACGCGCCTGCCCAGCGCGGCGGCGGCTGCGGCCTTATGATGCCCGTCCAGCAGGAGCGACAGACTGCCGCGCAGATACAGCGACACCGCGCGCGGCGCACGCCAGGGCGTCATCTCCTGCAGCATGGCCATGTACGCGTCGATCCGCTCCGGATTGAGCAGCGCGGCGCGCTGGGTCGGGTAGAGATACATCGGCGCATCGGCGCGGTCGCCATACATGCCGGTGTCCGTCGCGGTAATCATTGAGCATCTCTTTCCGTTCAGGCAATGCTCCGGCATGCTCCATTCACGGATGACCGGCAAAAGCTCGAAATCGCCCACCAGATACAGGCCGGGACGCAGCAGCCCCAGCAGCGGCGTCATCGCCTGCACAGCAGCCTCCATCCCCTGATACGGTGCATTGAGCGCATCGGACACAGCGGCGGCCGTCGCCTCGTCCATCGCCCCCTCGCCGTAGCCCGCCATGATCGTCGGGCTCAGCGTGGAGATATTGTAGACCCGCGCATCCAGCAGCCGGTTATCCCCGATATACAGGTCATACCGCTCGCCCTCGCCGCGGCAGACCAGCCTGTCCTGCCCGCCGGTCACGCGGACGACTGCCGCCTCCCTGCACAGATGTACGCGGCTGTGCACATTCGCCATAATCTCAGCCTTCGGCATTCTTGTCCCTGGCATTTGCGCCACCCCTTCGCATCGCCCCTGATATTCTGTATTATACCGTATCCGTACCCTGCATTCAAGGCAAAGCTGCGGGAACCGGACTGTTGAAAGGCGCACCGAACCGATACACTTTCCCTGACTCTATCAGGTTTTTTTCGCTTTATCCACATAACCATCGCTTGTTTTTTTATGATTATTCATCATTCTTATATCAGGGTGTTGCATATCGAATTGCTTTGTGCTATGATAGCGTCTGTGCAAATCAGGCACAATCGCTCATGGGCCATGTCCCGGGCGTTCATCACACCGCATATGCGGCCATATCATCACGCGCCGAACGGCGCCACCATGAAAGGAAAACGATTATGAAGAAGATCATCTGCAAGGTTGAATACGATACCGAGACCGCCGAGCTCATCAAGAAGACCACCAATGGCGCCTTCGGCGATCCGGCCGGCTACGAGGAGACCCTCTACAAGACCGAGGGCGGCAAGTTCTTCCTCTACGGCTTCGGCGGCGAGGCCTCCCCGTACGCCAAGGAGACCATCAAGCGCATGTCTGCGGAGAAGGCTCAGGAGTGGCTCAACGCGCAGGCGTAATCCCACCATCTGGCGCCAGCCTGAACGGCCGGCGCTTTTTCTGTGTCCTTTTTTCCCTGCGTCAGCCGCTGCATGGACAAACCCGCATAAAGATGATATAATCTAATCCACCGTATCATTTGTGCTTCCGGCAGATCCGCTGCCCCATGTTGAAAGGAGCCCCCCGTATGGAAAACTCCCAGCTCTCAACGCGCACGCACACGCTGCTCGTCGCGCTGATCAGCTATCTGACGTTTCCTGCCGCATTCTTCATCCGCTTTGTGCTGATGGATGGCTATATCTCCTACACGCAGATATACTATCATGTGATGGGCGTCATCTCCGCGCTGATGCACTATGTGATCTACAGCCTCATCTTCAACAATAAGATGGATTTCTCCCGCCGCTTCGGCAAGCAGGTGCAGCGCACCATCGCCTGCGAGTCCATCGGCTTCATGATCACGCTGGCGTCCCTCTATCTGGCGGAGCTGGCGAATATCTCCCGCATGGCCGTCTTCTTCAGCTATGCGCTCAACGTCCTCCTCATCTCGCTCAAGCACCGCATCTACATCAACTGGATCCGCTCCGTGCGCAGGAGCGGCCAGCTCCACAGGCGCATCCTGCTGGTCGGCGAGGGCTCCACGGCGCTGCGCTATGCGCAGACCGTGCTCACCCAGCCGGAGGCGGGGCACAGGCTGGTCGGCTATGTCGCCAGCGAGGAGCAGCCCTTCGGCGGCGAATACCTCGGCGGCTACGATGCGCTGGAAGAGGCGCTCGCCTCCTCCATGCCCGACGAGGCGATCATCGCCCTCTCCGCGAAGGAATACATCCACATCGATCATATCATCGACGTCTGCGAGCATCACGGCGTGCCGCTGAGGATCATTCCCTGCTATGAGGAGCGCGTCTCCTCCAGCGTCTCTCCCTCCGTCTTTGAGGGCATCAAGATGATCGGCATCCGCGATATTCCGCTCAACGGCCTGTACAACGCGCTGATCAAGCGCATGATGGACGTCGTCATCTCCCTGCTGATGCTCATCATCCTCTCCCCGCTGATGCTGTTTACCGCCATCGGCGTCAAGCTCTCCACGCATGACACGGTGTTCTTCCGTCAGGTGCGCGTGGGCAAGGACAAGAAGCCCTTTGAGATGCTCAAATTCCGCAGCATGCGCAAGAACGACGGCGAGCAGACCGCATGGTCGCGCAACCAGGATGACAGGCGCACCTTCTTCGGCGCGATCATACGCAAGCTCTCCATCGACGAGCTGCCGCAGCTGATCAACGTGCTTCGAGGCGACATGAGCCTCGTCGGCCCGCGGCCGGAGATCCCCTGCTATGTCGAGCAGTTCCGCGACGAGGTGCCGCTGTACATGATCCGCCATATGGTCAAGCCCGGCATGACCGGCCTTGCGCAGATCAACGGCTGCCGCGGCGATACGTCCATCGACGAGCGCATCCGCCACGACATCTACTACATCGAGCACTGGACCATCTGGATGGATCTGCGCATCCTGCTGGGTACGCTGACCGCCGTGGTCAACGATGAAAAGATCCCCGGCATCCGCAGCGAGGACTGATCCCCTGCCGACATATACAAAAGCAAAGCCCGTCCTGAAAAGGACGAGCTTATTCTTTTGGACAAGTATTCCTTTGCACGCCCCCGGTCAGAACCCGACCGGGGCAAACACGCCGCCCTGCAGCGTCCATATCTCCTTGAATCCGCAGCCCCCGGCCAGCTCCTGCGCACGATCGAATGCGCAGACAATGCCCTGTGTACTGTGCGCATCAGAGGAAATCGTGATTCTGCCGCCCATTTCCCGCAGCGCACAGAGCAGCTCCGGCGACGGGTACGGCGTCGTGCGCCAGCCGCGGCTGATCGCGCCGGTATTGATCTCAAAGATCTTTCCCGCCCCGACCAGCTCCTCCATCGCCGCCAGCGCGGCGCGCCGGTAGCGCGCGGAATCCGGGCGGAAGAAACCATACTGCTCATCAAACTTGGTCAGCAGATCAAAGTGACCAACAATATCCGCCTCCGGCTCCCGCGCCACAGCCGCGTACTGGGCAAAGAATACCTCCGCAGCCGCATCAGCATCGCCGCTGAAGCACTCTGCCAGATACTGCGAGGTCGTCTGCGGGTCGCTGTCCACGGATCTGTACCCGTCGACCGGCAATTCATGCACGGAGCCGATGACATAATCATACGGCGACAGGTCGATATCCCGCATGGTCACGTCCCATTCAAGACCCGCATACACGTCGATCTGCCCGGCGTACTTCTCCCCCAGCTCACGGGCACGCGCGATAAAGGCGGGCAGCCTCTCCTGCGGGCATTCCCAATCGTTCTCATACGGCAATGGGCTGTGCGCGCTCAGGCCGATGGACGTCAGCCCCGCCGCCTTCGCCGCGAGGATCATGGATTCCATGCTGTTGCTGCCGTCATCCCAGTCGGTATGGGTATGAAGATTCTGGCGGATCATTTGACCATCTTCTCCTGCTTGACCTTCTTGTCGATGACGTGACGGGAGGCCATTTCCCTGCGGATATCGTCAAGGCTGATGCCCATCTCGATCATCAGCACCATGACATGATACATCAGATCGCCGATCTCATAGATGGTGTTCGCCTTGTCGCCATCCTTGGCGGAGATGATGACCTCCGTCGTCTCCTCGCCGACCTTCTTGAGGATCTTATCAAGACCCTTCTCAAACAGATACGTCGTATAAGAGCCCTCCTTGGGGTTCGCCTTGCGCCCCTCGAGCATCTCCATCAGATCGTTATACTGGAAGGCCGGCGGCTCTTCACCCTCGTAGAGCGGATTCTCAAAGCAGGAATCCGTCCCCAGATGGCAGGCAGGACCGTCCTTGCGTACCTCAACCACCAGCGCATCGCAGTCGCAGTCCGCGGTGATGGAGACGATGTGCTGGTAAGCGCCGCTGGTCTCGCCCTTGAGCCAGAGCTTCTGGCGGGAGCGGGAGAAGAAGCAGGTCAGCCCCTTTTCCATCGAGATTTCAAGGCTCTCCCTGTTCATATAGGCGAGGGTCAGCACGCGCTTGGTCTCGCTGTCCACGACGATCGCCGGAATCAGCCCGCGCTCGTCAAACTTCAGATTGCCGATATTGATCATCTTATACCCTCCTGACTGTGACGCCGCTGCGTGCCAGCGTCTCCTTGAGCGAGGGAATACTCACCTCGCCAAAATGGAAGATCGACGCGGCCAGCCCGGCGTCCACCTTGGGAATCTCCTTAAACAGCGTGACAAAATCCTCCGCGCAGCCCGCACCGCCCGAGGCGATCACCGGCACATTCGCAAAGGCGCAGACGTCGGCGAGCATCGGTAAATCAAAGCCCTTCTTCACGCCGTCGGTATCAATAGAGTTGAGCACGATCTCTCCCGCTCCGTTGTCAAGGCCGCGGCGGATCCACTCCAGCGCATCCATGCCGGTGTCCACCCGGCCGCCCTTGGCAAAGACGTGATACGCCCCGTCCACGCGCTTGGCGTCCACGGAGAGCACCACGCACTGGCTGCCGTAGCGCTTCGCCGCGTCGGCGATCAGCTCCGGATTGGCGATCGCGCCGGAATTGACGCTCACCTTATCCGCGCCGCAGGAGAGCACGCGCTCAAAATCGCCCACGCCGCGGATACCGCCGCCGACCGTCAGCGGGATGAAGATCGTCGAGGCGACCTCCCGCAGGATATCGGTAAACAGCGCGCGCCCCTCCGCCGAGGCCGTGATGTCATAGAACACCAGCTCGTCCGCGCCGGACTCCGAGTAATAGCGCGCCAGATCGACGGGATGGGACACATCCGACAGCCCTGCGAAGTTGACGCCCTTGACCACCCTGCCGTTCCTCACATCCAGACAGGGGATGATTCGCTTTGTGATCATCCTGCCACCTCAATCGCTTCCCTCAGATCGATTGCGCCGGTATAGTACGCCTTGCCGATGATCGCGCCGCAGACGCTGCCCGCCTTCAGCGCATGGATATCTGCCATCGAGGACACGCCGCCGGAGGCGATGAAGTCCATGGCATAGCGCGCGCCCAGATCCCTGTAGAGCGCGACGTTCGTGCCCTGCATCGCGCCGTCGCGGCTGATGTCCGTGCAGATCACAGTCTTCACGCCCGCGTCCTGCAGGCGCTGCATCAGTGCGTCGCAGGTCAGCGCGCTCTTCTCCGTCCATCCGCGGATCGCTGCCATGCCGTCCTTCAGGTCCACGCTCACGGCGATACGCTCACCGTAGGCGCTGACCATCCGCTGCAGGAAGTCCGGATCGGTAACCGCCGCCGTACCGAGGATCACGCGGCCCGCGCCGGCCTCAAGATACGCCGCCACAGCCGCCTCGCTGCGGATGCCGCCGCCGATCTCGATGAACAGACCGGTCTGCCTGGCGACCTCGCGCACGATATGCAGGTTCGGCGTGCCGCCGGTCTTTGCGCCCTCCAGATCCACCATGTGGATATACGCCGCGCCGCAGCGCTCAAAGTCCTTCGCCACGGAGACGGGATCATCCGAATAGATCGTCATATGCTGATAATCCCCGCGCAGCAGGCGCACCGCCTTGCCGCCGTAGAGATCGATTGCCGGCCATATCTGCATCGCGTTATCCCTCCATCTCACAGAACGAACGCAGGATCTGCAGCCCGACGCGCCCGCTCTTCTCCGGGTGGAACTGGCAGCCGCACACATTCCCGCGCGCCACAGCCGCCGTGATCTCCCCGCCGTATTCCGTGCGCGCGACAAGGCTGTCCGCGCAGTCAACAGCGCAGTAGCTGTGCACAAAGTAGACGCAGTCGCCGTCCTCCAGCCCTCGCATCAGCGGATGATCCTTCTTCGTGATCTCCAGCCCATTCCAGCCGATATGCGGCACCTTCAGCCCGGGCGTGATACGCGGGGTCATATCCACCACCTGACCGGGGATCAGCCCAAGACCCTCATGCTCGCCGAATTCATAGCTCTTCTCAAAGAGCAGCTGCATGCCAAGGCAGATACCCATGAGCATCTTCCCCGACGCCGCGGCTTCCTTCACCACGCGGTCAAGCCCCGTGGCCGCCAGCTGCGCCCGTGCATCGCCGAATGCGCCGACGCCCGGCAGGATCAGCCTGTCCGCTGCGGCAATACGCGCCGGATCCGCCGTCACCTCCGCCTGCGTGCCGATCATCGCCAGCGAGCTGCGCAGGGAAAACAGATTGCCCACGCCATAATCAATGATTGCAATCATACCAGCACTCCCTTGGTCGAGGGGATCTCATCCCCCAGCGCAGGATCAAGGCTCACTGCCTGTCGCAGCGCCCTGCCGAATGCCTTGAAGACCGCCTCCACGATGTGATGGCTGTTCGTCCCGTCCATCTGGCGGATGTGCAGCGTGACGCCCGCCCTGCGCGTGAACGCGAGGAAGAACTCCTCCACCAGCTCAGTATCAAACGTGCCGATCTTCCGCGAGGGGATCTGCACATTCATGCGCAGCATGCTGCGGCCGGAAAGATCCGCAGCGCAGAGCACCAGCGCCTCATCCATCGGCAGGAGCATGCTGCCGTAGCGGCAGATCCCGCGCTTATCCCCCAGCGCCGCACAGAACGCGTCGCCCAGCGCGATGCCGATATCCTCCACGCTGTGATGATCGTCCACCATCGTATCGCCCCGGCAGACGACGTCAAGATCAAACCGCGCATGCGCGGCAAACAGCGTCAGCATATGATCCAGAAAGCCGACGCCCGTGCGGATGCTGCTCCTGCCCGTTCCATCCAGCAAAAGGCGCAGGGTGATATCCGTCTCGGCCGTCGCACGTTTGATTTCCGCGTTCCTCATCGTCCGTTCTCCTTATACCAGTATTGCGCTGATCGCTTCGAGCATTGTCTCCATCTGCTCCCGCGTGCCGATGGTGATGCGCAGGTATTCCGATATGCGCGGCGCGTCCCAGCGGCGCACGAGGATCCCCCGCTGCCGCAGCGCCGCCGCCAGCTGCGCGCCCGCCATCTGCGGGCACCGGGCGAAGATGAAGTTGCCCAGCGACTCCAGCACCTCAAAGCCCATCTCCCGCAGCGCGTCGGTCGTCATCCGGCGCGTATCCATGATCCTGCGGCAGTTGTCCATATAGTAGTCATTCTCCGCAACGGCGGCTTCTCCTGCCGCCTGAGCCATCCGGCTGACGCTGTAGAGATTGAGCGCATTGCGGATGACCTCCAGCTGCGCGATCAGATCGGCACAGCCGAAGCAGTAGCCAATGCGCGCGCCCGCCATCGAGCGGGACTTTGAATAGGTGCGCACGATCAGCAGATTGTCATACTTCCCGATCAACGGCAGGCAGCTCTCCGCGCCGAAGTCGATATATGCCTCGTCCACCAGCACCACGCTCTGCGGATTGCTGCGCACGATGCGCTCGATCTGATCAACGCTGATGGCATAGCCCGTCGGCGCGTTCGGATTGGTCAGCACGATCATGCAGCCCGCGCCGCAGAAGGCATCCACATCCACGGTGAAATCATCCTTCAGCGGGATCCTGCGCAGCGGAATCCCATACACCGCGGCAAACAGATCATAGTAGCCGTAGGTGATATCCGGCAGGGCGATGGGATGATCGGCGTCCGCAAAGGCATAGAAAGCGAACGCCAGCAGCTCATCCGAGCCGTTGCCCACGGCGACATTCTCCGGCTGCACGCCGTAGAGCCCCGCCAGCGCGGCGCGCAGGGCGGTACAGTCCGGGTCGTTGTAATAGGACAGCTGACCGACCTCACGCGCGACGGCCGCCGCAACGGAAGGC
Organism: Clostridia bacterium; assembly: GCA_017938795.1. Taxonomy (GTDB): domain Bacteria; phylum Bacillota; class Clostridia; order Christensenellales; family Aristaeellaceae; genus Ventricola. The sequence goes on along the minus strand of JAGBAV010000133.1, from coordinate 22,142 downwards.
GAAGGCGGATACGGCGATTCGTTCGTATTCAGCCGGATGAAGCTGTCATCCTCCGCATGCTCACCGGGCACATACGCCGGCAGCGCGCGATGCTTCTGCATCAGATATCCGCCCATATGCTCTCCTCTTTCCTCAGTCCGGGCATTCGCCCTTATTCCTTCTCCATGCGGATGAGCGCAGCGCGCGCGTGCGCCTCCAGCCCCTCCGCCCGGGCAAAGACGGCGATCTGATCCGCCACCTGCGCGAGCGCGTCCTTCGTGTAATAGGTATACTGTGTCTTCTTGATGAAGTCATCCACGCTCAGCGGGCTGGAGAAGCGCGCCGTGCCGGAGGTCGGCAGCGTGTGATTCGGCCCGGCGAGATAATCGCCCAGCGACTCCGGGCAATAGCGCCCCATAAAGACGCTGCCCGCATTGCGCACCAGCGGCAGATACGCCTCCGGATCATCCATGCACAACTCCAGATGCTCCGGCGCCAGCTCGTTCGCCGCCTCCACAGCGGCGCGCAGATCGTCGGTGACGATGATCTTGCCGTTATCCTCGATGGATACGCGGGCAATCGCCTCGCGCGGGAGCAGCGAAAGCTGCCTCTCCACCTCATCGGATACCGCCTGCGCGAGCGCCATGCTGTCCGTCACCAGCACGGCGGAGGCAAGCCTGTCATGCTCCGCCTGGCTGAGCAGATCCGCCGCGACAAAGGCGGGATTGCTCTTTCCGTCGGCGACGACGAGAATCTCGCTGGGGCCGGCGATCATGTCGATGCTCACAAGGCCGAAGACCTGACGCTTCGCCTCGGCGACATAGGCATTGCCCGGGCCGACAATCTTATCCACCTTCGGCACGCTCTGCGTACCGTAGGCCAGCGCGGCAATCGCCTGCGCGCCGCCAAGGCGGAAGACCCGCGTCACGCCCGCCAGCTTCGCCGCCGCCAGAATGGGCGCGGCAATCGTGCCCGAACACGAGGGCGGGGAGACCATCACGATCTCGCTGCAGCCCGCGATCTGCGCGGGAATCGCATTCATGAAGACGGTGGACGGGTAGCTCGCCGTGCCGCCGGGGATATACAGGCCGACCTTCTCAATCGGCGTCACCTTCTGCCCCATGTACACGCCGCCGCCGCAGTCCATGCGGAAGCCCTCGCGGCGCTGCATGCTGTGGTAGGCGCGGATGTTTTGGGCAGCAAGCTCCATGGCCTCGCGCAGCGCGGGATCCAGCTGATCATACGCCGCGTCGATCTCCGCCTGCGGTACCTCCAGCGCATCGAGCTTCGCGCCGTCAAACCGCTCGCAATACGCAAACAGCGCCTCATCGCCGCGCGCGCGGACATCCGCGAGAATCGCCGACACCGCGGGGCCTACGCCGCTCGCCTCAATGCCGCGCATGAGCAGCGCGCGCTTATCCGTCTCTTCATACCGGTAGATCTTCATCGTCATGCCCTCTTGCTTCGTTATTTGCTTCGCTCCGCCACAGCCTCCGCGGCACGCGCGGTCAGCGCACGGATCTCGCTGCTCTTGAATTTGAATGCTGCTTTATTGGCGATCAGCCTCGCGCTGATGGGGACGATCTCGGCATGAACGCTAAGACCGTTCTCCTTGAGCGTCTTGCCCGTCTCCACGATATCCACGATCACGTCGGACAGGCCAAGGATCGGCGCCAGCTCGATGGAGCCGTTGAGATGGATGAGCTCAATCTCGCGGCTGCGCTCGCTGTAGTACGTCGCCGCGATATTGGGGAATTTCGTCGCCACACGCAGGGTCTGCGCATGATCGTCAACAAAGTCAGCGGGGCCTGCCACGCACATGCGGCACCTGCCCATCTGAAGATCGAGCAGCTCATAGACGTCCGGGCGGTACTCCAGCAGGATATCCTTGCCGGCGATGCCCAGATCCGTCGCCCCGCGTTCGACATATACAGCAACGTCCGACGGCTTCACCCAGAAGTAGCGAACGCCGGCCTCGGGGTTCTCGAAGGTGAGCTTGCGGTTATCCTCCAGAAGCTCCGGGCAGGGATAGCCGGCCTGCGCCAGCAGGGCGTAGACCTTCTCGCCCAATCTGCCCTTGGGCAGCGCGATGTTGATCATCTTCTTCTCCGCCACGATCCTCACCCCTCATTCCCGATCACGATGGTCTTCGCCGCACGGATCGCTGTATCGCCGCTGCGCTGCACGCGGACGCGGCCGCCCTGCCCCCTGTATGCCCGCGCCAGCTCAGCGGCCTTCGCCGCCTGCCCGTCGCCGTCATAGAGGATCAGCACATCCACGTCGTATTCCGGCTTTTCATGCATGAACCGCTCCAGCTGATCCAGGCACACGGCAAAGCCGATCGCCTCGCTGCTGCGGCCCATGCGGCGCATCAGCAGGTCATACCGGCCGCCGGAGAGCACGCCGCTGGGGATACCCTCGATGAAGCCGCTGAAGACCAGACCGTTGTAATAGCGCATATCGTTGACAACGGAAAAGTCGAGGTTCACATTCGCCACGCCCTCCGCCTCAAGCAGCTGCGCCACCTCGTGCAGGCTGCGCAGCGGAGCCGTACACGCGGCGGGCAGCCCCAGCCGCTCAAAACGATCAAGCGTCTCGCCAAGCGGGCCGAACTCCGTAATCAGCGCGGACAGGCATCGCTGTGCCTCCGCCGAGACGCCAAGCTGCGCGCACAGCGCCGCAAGCCCGTGCAGGTTCTTCGCGCTCACCAGCGCCATCAGCGCCCCGCGCTGCGCATCGCTGACCGCCTCACCCTCCAGAATACCGGAGGCTACGCCCATATCGGCGATATCCAGCACATAGGCCGGAGAGATCGTCTGAAGGCTCTGCGCCGCCATCGTCAGCACCTCCGCCATGGCGTAGGCGTCCACCATGCCGATGCATTCCACGCCCGTCTGCATGATCTCGCGGAAGCCGTATGCGCCGCGCGCCGCGCGGTAGACCGTCTCTGCATAGAACAGCTTGATCTGACCGTCGTCATCGGAGGTATTGCGCACGACGGAGAAGGTGATATCCGGCTTGAGCGCCATCAACCGCCCGTCCGCGCCGCTGAAGGTCAGGATCTGCTCCCCTTCAAGCAGGCTCTTGTTGCGCATATACAGATCGTATTCCTCGAATTTGCTGACCTGATACGGCCTGTAGCCATAGGAAAGATACAGCGCGCGCAGCGCAACGGAGGCGCGCTCCTCCGCGTTAAGATGCTCCATCCTCATCGGTATCCGCCTCCATCCGCTTCATGATCATCTCATAGCCGCCGGGACCGTAGTCAAGGCACTTCTTCACGCGGCCCACGGTCGCTGAACTGACACCCGTCGCCGACGCCGCCTGCTGATAGGAGCTGCCCGCACGCAGCAGACGCGCTACCTCCAGCCGCTGGCCGAGATCGCGGATCTCCCGTACTGTGCACAGATCCTCAAAATACGTATAGCACTCCTCCACGCTGCGAAGCTGAAGGATCGATTCAAACAGAGCATCTGTCTGCTTATCATGTCTCAGGCTCATTTCATTCACCCCAGCGAAGTATCATGCTGCTATATTAGCACGTTAGTCTGCTAAAGTCAAGCACATCCTGCATTTCTTCGTTGAATGACAGATGGTTTATGGGCAGACAGCGGCTGCCAGCAAACCGCCTTGTCATTCTCTTGATTCTGCACCTGCCGCCTGAGGTCGTACGCGGTTTCCATAAGGCAAAAAGAGCCGCCGGACGGATTGCTCCGCCCGACGGCTCTGCCGAATCGGGGATCTTTGATTACTTCGCAGCGTTCTCGCCGGCCAGCTTACCGAAGACAACGAAGTCAACGATAGCGTTGCCGCCGAGGCGGTTGGCGCCGTGCAGACCACCGGTGACCTCGCCGGCCGCGAACAGGCCCGGGATCACGTTGCCCTCAGCATCGAGGACCTCGGTGTTGGTGTTGACCTGGATGCCGCCCATGGTGTGATGGACGCAGGCCACGCGGGCGCAGGCAATCCACGGACCCTTGGTCAGCTCGGTGGAGTACAGCTTGCGGCCGAACTCGTCCTCGCTAGCCTTGACAGCGGCATTGAAGGAATCAACAGTCGCCTGCAGGGTCGCGTAGTCGCAGCCGATCTTCTCGGCCATCTCCTCGAGGGTGTCGGCGATGAGGAGGTAGCCCTCAGCCTCAGCCTCGCGGGCCGGATAGCCGTCGCCGGTCAGCAGCTCGTCCGGATCCACGGCGTCGCCGTCGCCGGACTCAAGGATGTACATGACGCCGTCGGTCTGGGCGATCAGCGCGGTGCAGATGACATCGCGGCGGCCGTCCTCCTGAACGAAGCGCTTGCCTTCCTTGTTGACGAAGATGATCTGGTCGGTGCCGGACAGATCACGCGGGGTGTAGCGGGTCATGCCGCCGTTGAACGGGTTGCCCAGGTAGAGCAGCTGGATCTGCTCCATGTCCACCAGATTGGCGCCGACCTCGGCAGCCATCTTGATGCCGTCGCCGGTGATGCCGGCAGCGTTGGTGGTCATGATGTTCTCGCCCAGAACCGGCCACTTGCCGGAGGTGTTGTACTGCTCACGCATCTCGACGTTGGCAGAGAAGCCGCCGGTCGCGATGACGACGCCCTTGCTGGCGTTGATCTTCAGCGCGGAGCCGTCCGGATTGGTGGCATTGACGCCAACCACGCGGCCGGTCTCGTCCATGATCAGGCTCTCGCCCTTGGTGTTGGTGAGAACGTTCTCAGCGCCGACGGTCTCCATGAAGACCTTGATATAGCCGGTGCCCATGGAATCCAGGGAACCGTGGGTGCGCTGATAGAGGGAGCCGGCGCCCTGACCGATCACGTCAGAGAACTGCATGCCGAGGCTCTTGAGCCACTCGAGGCCCGGGAAAGCGTTGTTAGCCAGCACCTTGACCAGATCCAGATTGGCAACCTTATCTCCGCCGTTCCAGGTCTGCAGGGCGTACCAGTTGGCAGAGTCGAACAGGCCGACGGAACCGTTGGCAACATAAGCGTCGAAGTCCGCCTTCACGGCAGCCTGCAGCTCGGCGTGCTCGTCGCTCACCGGAGCCTCAGCCAGCGCGGTCTCGACCAGAGACTTGACGCTGTCGGACATCTCAACCTTCTCCTGGAGCTCAGCATCCGGGCTGTTGTAGATGCCGCCGCAGATGATGGAGTTGCCGCCGACGGTGCCCATCTTCTCGATAACGATGACGGAAGCGCCGCTCTGGGTAGCAGCAGTCGCAGCAGCGAGGCCGGCGCCGCCCGCACCGACGACAACGACGTCAGCGGTCAGCTCGGTCGCATAGGTGACCTCAGCAGCCTCGACCTCAGCAGCCTTGAGGGCCTCGACGTCCAGGCCGGCAGCAGCAGCGGCAGCCTCAACGGCGGTCAGCAGGGCGTTGGAGGTCATGGTCGCGCCGGCGACGGCGTCAACCGCCAGAGACTGGTTGGCGATGATGGCGTCCGGGATCTGGGCAAAAGCCGGATCGGAGATGCCAGCGGTCTCGTTGTGGGAGACGACCTCGATCGCAGTGATCTTGCCGTCCTCGACAGTGATGGCGACCTTCAGCTCGCCGCCCATGCCGGTGCCGACGCCCTCAAAGGTGTCAGCCATCGCGACGACGCTGGTCATCAGCATCGCCACAGCCAGAAGAATACCAAGGAACTTCTTCATATGGGTTTCCTTCCTTTCCTATCGGTATATGCGCCTGTACAGATACAGGTTTCATACCCGCGGGGGATTATACCACTTTGTTAATGAATTTGCAATGTTTCAGGCAGGAAAGGTTTTCATGTCAAGCCGTACAAAAATGCACACATCCACAAAGGAATGTGTGCATCATATTCTACGATTCTCAGGCTTCGGCAGCTTCCGTCTCCGCCTTCGCGCGGGCCGCGTTGACGAGCTCCTCGTTCGCCCAGTTCATCCGGCCGTAGCGGCGGGTGACGGCGAGAATCTCGTCGTTGACCTCGTCGATCAGCAGCTCTGCCTTCACCCTCCAGCGCCAGTTGACGCCGACGGTGGACGGCTGGTTCATGCGGCAGCTGTTGTCAAGGCCGAGGTAATCCTGAATCGGGACGATGCAGGTCTCGCCGCAGCTGCGCATAGCGGCGGCGATCACGCTGCGGTAGAGCTCCTCATCCGGCGTATAGCGATCGCACAGATAATCGCGGACCATCGCGCGCATCTCCTTGCTCAGGCCGGCGAGCCAGCCGGCAGCCGTCTCGTTATCGTGCGTGCCGGTGTAGACCACGCAGTTGCGCACGTAGTTGTGCGGCAGGTAGTCGTTGCCCGCGCCGACGTCGCCCTCGTCAAAGGCAAACTGGAAGACCTTCATATTCGGGAAGCCGCTCTCGCGCACCAGCTGGCGCACGGACTCGGTCATCAGGCCCAGATCCTCCGCGATGATATGATGGCGGCCGAGGCGGTACTCGATCGTGCGGAAGAGATCAATGCCCGGGCCCTTCTCCCAATGGCCGCTCAGCGCGGATTCCGCCGTCGCCGGGATGGAGAAGTACTCGTCAAAGCCGCGGAAGTGATCAATGCGCACCACGTCATACAGACGGAAGCTCTGCCACATACGGGAGACCCACCACTCAAAGCCGGTGGCGCGATGGTAGTCCCAGCGGTAAAGCGGATTCTTCCAGATCTGGCCGGTGGCGGAGAAGGAATCCGGCGGGCAGCCGGCGATGGCGGTGGGCACATTGCCCTCGCCCAGCTGGAACAGCTCCGGATGCGCCCAGATATCCGCGCTGTCCGGGGAGACATAGATCGGGATATCGCCGACGATCAGGATGTTCTTCGCGTTGGCGTAGGCCTTGAGCGCCTGCCACTGCTCGAAGAACTTGAACTGCATGTAGTACTGGAACTCGACCTCATAATACAGCGTGCGGCGGTAGTAATCCAGCGCAAAGCCCCAGTGCATGCGGATATCCTCCGGCCACTCGGTCCACTCCTTGCCGCCGAAGAAATTCTTCACCGCCATGAACAGCGCATAATCGGCCAGCCACCAGCTGTTGTCATGCAGGAACTGCTGATATGCCGTGCTGTGGCTGATATTGCTGCGCTCGTAGGCCTTGCGCAGCAGCGCAAAGCGATTGACATGCAGCTTCTCATAGTCAACGTCCGTCGCAGAGCTGCCAAAGTCCGTGCTGTCGCATTCCTCGCGGGTGAGCACGCCCTCCTCCACCAGCGCATCAAGGCTGATGAAATACGGGTTGCCGGCAAACGCGGAGAAGGACTGATACGGGGAGTCGTCGGACTTGCCGTAGCTCGTCGGGCCCAGCGGCAGAATCTGCCAGTAGGTCTGGCCAGCCTTCGCCAGCCAGTCCACGAAGTCATACGCGCTCTTGTCAAAGCAGCCGATGCCATAGCGGGACGGCAGGCTGGAGACGGCGAGCAGAACGCCTGCGGAACGATTCATATTCAGACATCTCCTTTGTGATCCGCCCGCCGGATCAGGCGGGCGGCAGATTCAGATACCGGGCGGCTTCAGAGCAGCTGGCGCTTACAGATGCCAGACGTCCTCGTTATACTGGGCGATCGTCCTGTCAGAAGAGAAGTAGCCGGACTTGGCGATATTCACCAGCATCATCCTCGCCCATGCCATCCTGTCTTCATAGCGGGCGAAGAGCGCTTCCTTGGTCTTGATGTACTCCTCAAGATCCAGCAGCGCCATGAAGTAGTCCTTGCCGGAGATTTCCTTGTACAGGCGCTCCAGACACGTCTTGTCGCCGATGTCCTTCATCGGCTTGCTGACGATGAAATCGACAAGGCGCTTGATCATCGGATTGGCGCACATGGCCTTCGGGCTGTAGCTGCCGTTGGCATACAGGGCGATGACCTCATCGGACTTGCGGCCGAAGATCGCGATATTCTCCTCGCCGACCAGCTGCGCGATCTCCACGTTCGCGCCGTCCAGCGTGCCAAGGGTCACGGCGCCGTTGAGCATGAACGTCATGTTGCCGGTGCCGGAGGCTTCCTTGGAGGCCAGAGAGATCTGCTCGGAGATGTCGCAGGCCGGGATCACACGCGCCGCCTTGGCGACGTTGTAGTTCTCCAGCATGACGATGCGCAGATGGCGGCGCACCTGCGGATCGGAGGCGACCAGCTTGCTCAGGCAGAGGATCAGATGGATGATGTCCTTCGCGGTGGTGTACGCCGGGGCGGCCTTCGCGCCGAAGATCATGGTGATCGGGCGCTTCGGGATGTTGCCGGCCTTGATGTCCAGATACTTATAGATCGCGTAGAGCGCGTTCATCTGCTGGCGCTTGTACTCGTGCAGACGCTTGACCTGCACATCGTAGATCGCGTCGGCGTCGATGCTGATATTCTGGGTATGGAACAGGAAGTCAACGAACTGCTTCTTCTGCTCCATCTTGATATCGAGCAGGCGGCGCAGCACCGTCTCATCGTCGATATAGCGCAGCAGGTCCTCGAGCTTGGAGGCGTCCTTCTTGAACTCCGGCCCGATGAGCTCCTCGATCATCTGCGCCAGCGGCTGGTTGCAGTGCAGCAGCCAACGGCGGAAGGTGATGCCATTGGTCTTGTTGTTGAACTTCTCCGGGTAGATGTCGTAGAACGGACGCAGCTCAGACTCCTTGAGGATCTCGGTATGCAGGGCGGCAACACCGTTGACGCTGTAGCCGAAATGAATGTCGATGTGCGCCATGTGGATCTTGTCGTTCTTATCGATGATCTGCACGGCGGGATCGCTGTACTTCGCGCGGACGCGGCTGTCCAGCTCGCGGATGATGGGCATGATGCACGGCGCAGCCTTCTCGATGAAGGCGACCGGCCACTTCTCCAGCGCCTCGGCGAGGATGGTGTGGTTGGTGTAGGCGCAGGTCAGGCTCACCTCGCGGACGGCGTCGTCCATGCTCATGCCGCGCGCAGTCAGCAGGCGGATAAGCTCCGGGATGATCATCGTCGGATGGGTGTCGTTGATCTGCACGACGACATGCTTGTGTAGGTCGTTGATGGAATAGCCGCGCTCCTCCAGCTCCTTGAGGATCAGCTGCGCGGTGCAGGAGACCATGAAGTACTGCTGATAGACGCGCAGCAGACGGCCGGCGTCGTCGCTGTCATCCGGGTAGAGGAACAGCGTCAGGCAGCGCTCAAAGTCCGTCTTGTCAAAGGAGATGCCCTCCTTGACGAGGCTCTCGTCCACGGTATCAAGGTCGAACAGATGCAGCGTGTTCCTGCCGCCCTGCGCGCCCGGCACGTCGATGTCATACATGACGGAGGTCACGGTGCGGTCGCCCAGCTGCACGGGGAACTGCACGTCGGTGCGGCGCAGCCAGCTGTCCTCCGTGATCCACGGGTCCTTCTGCTCCTGCTGCTTGTAGTTGGCAAAGCGCTGGCGGAAGAGGCCGTTGTGGTAATTGAGACCCGCGCCGTCGCCGCAGAGACCCAGCGCCGCAATAGAATCAAGGAAGCATGCGGCAAGCCTGCCCAGACCGCCGTTGCCGAGGGACGGCTCGTTCTCCGCCTCCTCAATCTCCTCCAGCGTCACGCCGTGCGCGGCGAGGACAGCCTTCGCCTCGTCAAACAGACCGAGGTTGATCAGGTTATTGGAGAGCAGCTTGCCAATCAGGAACTCGGCGGAGACGTAGTACAGCTTGCGCTCACCCTGAATCTTCGGGCGGTTGGCCATCTCCTCCTTGGTCAGGAAGAGCAGCGCCGTGTACATTTCGTTCTTCGTCGCGGTATCGAGCGTCTTGCCGAAGCGCTCGCTCAGGATACTTTGAAGCCTGGCTTCCATTGATGATATCTTCCTTTCTTTATAGACAGAAAACGACAGCCTGCCAATTCAGGCGGTAACGTTTCCAACACATGGTAAAATGATCCGCTGAACATTTTATCATGAATCCTGCCAGATGTCACGATGCAAAAAAGCCGAATTCTTAACGGAAATCATCCACATATCGACAAAGTTTTGCGCTTTCCGCAAGCACAGCCTTCGTCAGCCGCGCTCTATGCGCTCCAGCGCCTCGTATACGCGCAGCATCTCGCCCACGCTCCACGCCTGCGCAAAGCAGCCCTGCGAGCGGCCGGGCGTCAGGCCGTCGTAGATTTCCGGCAGCTGCCCTGCGCAGCCCTCAATAAGCATCGCCTCCATGGGCTCGAGCATCCGCCGCACGCAGGCCGCCGCCTCGCGGGTCTGCCCCTGCACCTTGAGCTGCGCCAGATAGTATGCCCCGAGGGGGAAGGGCCATACCGTGCCCTGATGATACGCCATGTCGCGCTCCGCCTGCGGCCCGCCGTATGCCGGATGGAACTGCGGATCCTCCGGCGAGAGCGTGCGCAGCCCGCAGGGGGTATACAGATGGCGGTACACGCAGTCAACCACGCTGCGCTCCTGCTCCGGCGTGAGCATGGTGAAGGGCATCGTCACCGCCCAGATCTGGTTGCAGCGGATCTGGTCATCCGCCGCCGTCCCGGAGACGACATCGCGCAGGTATCCCTCTTTCTTCCTATAAAATGCGCGGATGAACGAGGCCTTTGCCTTCTTTGCCAGCGCGGCATATCCGCTGCCGTCCGCGCCGCATAGGGGCGCAAACCGCTCCATGATCCGCAGCGCGCTGTACCAGTAGGCGTTGATCTCCACAGGCTTTCCATGGCGCGGCGTGGGCAGTATCTCCCCCACGCGCACGTCCATCCATGTCACCTGATCCAGCCCATGCCCCGCGCGGATCAGCCCGTCGCTGTCCATCGCAATGCCATGGCGCGTGCCCTCCCGGTAGGCGCGCACGATGCGCTCCATCACCGGCCATGCCTCGCGCACAAAGGCGTCGTCGCCCGTGCGCTCATGATACATGTGGATGACATTGATCAGCAGCAGCGCCGCGTCGGCGGTGTTGTACATCGGCTCCTGCGAGCCCTCGGGGAAGAGATTGGGCACGAGGCCGTCCCGCTCATAGGCGAGGAACGTGCGCAGGATGCTCGCCGCCTCCTCCGTTCTGCCGCAGGCCAGCACGCAGCCCGGCAGCGCGATCATCGTATCGCGCCCCCAGTCGCCGAAGAACGGATAGCCCGCCACGATCGTGCTGCCGCCGGTGGAGTCGCGCCTTGTGATAAAGGCGTCCGCGCTCACAGCCAGCTGCCGCGCGACGGGATCCGTCAGCGAACATTGCGCCTCAAGCGCAGCGCAGCGCGCCGCCATGCCGTCAAAGATTTCCGCGCAGGACGCTGCAGACGGCGAATCCGAGAAGACGATCTCCATAACAGCCGTCTCCCCCGGCGCCACGCGCACGCTGTCGATGCACACAGGCGAGAAGGCGAGCCCCTTCGCCGGTCGGCCATCACAGGCATCGTGCGGGTAGGACAGCTGCTCCCACCGCGTGCGGATGCGCCGCTGCTGCCCGCTGCCCGTGATATAGACCGCCCTGCCGCCGCAGCGCACACAGCCCGTGTCGTATTCAGCCGCGGTGCGCCTTGTGCACGCCTCGCTCTTGGGCACAAACTGGAACATCGGCGTCACGCTCAGGCTGCAGGCCGCGCCGGACCGGTTCTCGATGGTATAGCGCACGGCAGCCGTGTTCTCACCATATGCCATAGCGGCGCTGCGCGTGACCTGCACGCCGCGCACATGATATGTCCAGCACGGCGCGTTGTCATAGACGAAGGACGACAGATGTTTCCACCCGTCCTCCTGCGTGCCGTCCTCAAACATCTGTGCAGAGAGGCATACGCGCTCCCTGCCGATGCGCAGCGTCTCGCTGAGCCTGTGCACAAGGGCAAAGCGGACATTCGGCGCAGCCTCCGCGGCGACAAGCACGCCCTGATCACAGCGCGATACGGAGCCCGCCGCGGACAGCGCCATATACCCGCCCAGCCCGTTGCCCAGCAGGAAGCCGTTCTCCTGCGCGCGCTCAAGGCTCGTCATCTGCTGTCTGCCGTATACGAATCTCATATCTGTTCTTCCTTTATGTATATCAGGCGCGCAGGCCGAGGATCTTCGCGCTGCAGGGCGCAAGCTCCGTGACGCCGCTGACCGATGCGGGCTCCTGCCAGAGGAAGGAGGACTCCCCGTCCGCCAGCACATCCCAGCCACCCTGCGGCAGCGCCAGCTCCGCCGGCGCATCCGCCGTATTGACCGCCAGCATCACCCGCGCATAGCGGCTGCCGCCAGCATTGTCCATCAGCACATAGGCCGCGCCCGGCGCAATATCCGCCGACTCGAGGATGCGCTTGTACGCGCCCTCCCGCTTGTCGGTGAAGGCCGGGATCTGCCTGCGCAGCGCAATCAGGCCGCGGTAATAATCTGCGAGGCTGCTCCGCTCCCACGCCAGCGCCCAGTCAAAGCGGTTGATCCGCAGCGGGGACTTGTAGGAGTTCTTCACGCCCAGCTTCGTGCGGCCGTACTCCTCGCCGGAGAGCATGAACATATGTCCCTGGCAGCAGTAGACGATCGCCGCCGCCAGCCTGTTGGCGCGCAGCACCTCCGGGATGGCGTTGCGGAAGCGGCGCTTAGGATCCATGGAGAGCACCAGCTTGTCAAAGAGCGTCCAGTCGTCATGGCAGGACAGGTAGCTGACCGTCTGCGACGGGGCCGCCGCGCCGTCCCGCTCGCCGGGGATTGCCCAGCCCGCCGCGCACTTGGCCAGCCAGCCCGCGCTGAAGCCGCCGCCATTGACGAAGCCGCGGCTCGCCGCGTCCATCACGCTGCCCTTCACCGCGTCGCGCGTGGCGTCGCAGAAGGCCGCCACGCCGGGATCGAGCTCGCGCAGATGCCCCTTGTCCGCCGGGTGTACGCCCGCCTTCATCGCGCTCGCGCCGCCGCACCACGGCTCGCCGAGGAGGATCTTCTCCCCCTTGCCGTAGCGCTCATCAAGCGCCGCGCGGATGCGGTTCATCAGCGGCACATCGTGCAGGCCCATCAGGTCAAAGCGGAAGCCGTCGATGTGATACTCCTCCGCCCAGTAGAGCACGGAATCCAGAATATACCGCGCGCACATGCTGCGCTCGGACGCGGTCTCATTGCCGCAGCCGGAGCCGTTGGAGGCGCTTCCGTCCTCGTTCTGGCGGTAAAAGTACCACGGCACGGTCTTGAACAGCGCGCTGTCCAGCGAGTAGGTGTGATTGTACACCACGTCCATGATCACGCGCAGCCCGGCTCTGTGCATCGCCGCAATCGCCGCCTTCAGCTCGCGGATGCGCACCTCGCCGTGCTCCGCATCCGTCGCGTAGGAACCCTCCGGCACATTGTAGTTCACCGGGTCGTAGCCCCAGTTGAACTGCTCTGCGCCGCCCGCCTCGTCCACGGAGCCAAAGTCATACACGGGCATCAGCTGCACATGCGTGACGCCCAGCGAGCGGATATAATCAAGCCCGGTCGGGTACTTCGCCCGGCCGCAGGTCGTCCCGGCCTCGCACAGGGCGAGATACTTGCCCCGCAGCTCCGGCCTGACGCCGCTGTGCGGATCGCAGGTGAAGTCCTTGACATGCAGCTCGTAGATGATATTCTCCGCCTGCAGCGCAGGCGCGCGGTCCTGCGCCCAGCCCTCCGGCGAGCAGAGCGCATGATCCACCACCATGCTCCGCGCGCCGTTCACGCCGCAGCCCCATGCATACGGATCGCCCGTGCGGCGCATCGCGCCGCCGACGGTCACCTCGTAATCATAATACACGCCGGCGAGGCTGCCCTGCGCCTTATGCGCATAGACGCCCCGCTCTCCGCGCCGCATGACGATACGCTCCCGGGCGGCGCCAATGCTGCCGTCGTCATAGAGGCAGAGCACGACCTGCTCCGCCGTCGGCGCCCAGAGGGTGAACGTCGTCGCCCCGCCCCCGATGCGTGCGCCAAGCGGCCCGCCGTAGTGATATTCCCTCTCAAACTCGGCGCTGTCAAACAGCGCCTTCGCCGCCTTGTCGGTGCGGTTCATGCTGCTCCTCCGTCCCCGCTGCATCCTTGCAGGCGCAAGCGTCGTTTCGTAAAGTTTCGACATGATCAAGTATATGCGCTGCAAAGGATTTCGTCAAGAAGGTTTCCCAATATAATGAACGTATTCCCAGAATGCATGCGAGGAAATTTGACATTCTCCCGCCGCTGATGTAAAATGAAACGGAACACTGCACATCATTTGCATGCCTGCGGGGCATTCTGTCATCAGGCATGATAAGGAGGCATACACATGGGCGCTTCTAAGAATATCGAATCCGCGCGCCGCGAAAAGGATGGCGTTGTCTATTACGACCGCGGCGTGCTCACCGGCAGAGACGGCCGCCGCTATCTGCGCTACGCCGTGAAGACGCACTTCGTCCAGCCGAGGGAGGATCAGGCGGAGCTCGTTCGCCGCTATATCCTGCCGCTGTATCAGCCGGGCGACTGCCTGTCCTTCACAGCGAAGGTCATGGGCATGTGCACCGGCAACGTCCGCACCCTCGAGGATACGCACCCGGGCTTCTGGGCGCGCACGCTGGCTCCCTTCGCCGGGCATAACTCCACCGGCATCGGCATGCACCAGCCCTACAAGATGCAGCTCACCATCGAGATCTGCGGCCTGCCGCGCGTGCTCTTCGCCGCCGCCGTCTCCGCTGTGACGCGCCCGTTCGGCATCCGCGGCCTGTTCTATAAGATCTGCGGCCACGACGTCGCGGGCATCGACGGCTTCTACCCGGATTCCTCGTTCGAGGTCTATCACACCATGGGCGTCATCAATCCGGAGCATCCGGTCGAGCTGTGCGACGCGCTTGAGGCCGCCACCGGCGTGCCGACCGTCATCATGGACGCCAACGACTTTGACCAGAACCAGCTGGGCAAGGGTACGAACTTCCCGCTGACCGACGAGCAGATTCAGGACGCCATGGCAGACAACCCGTCCGGTCAGGGCGACGAGCTCACCCCATTCATCCTCATCCGTCCGCTATAACGCATAAAGGAGCAAGCATATGAAAATCGCAGTCACTTATGAAAACGGCAATATCTTCCAGCACTTCGGGCATACCGCCCAGTTCAAGGTCTACACCATCGAGGACGGCAGGCTCGTGAGCGCCGAGGTCGTCGACACCAACGGCAGCGGCCACGGCGCGCTGGCGGGCCTGCTCGCCGATATCGGCGCGGACACGCTCATCTGCGGCGGCATCGGCATGGGCGCGCAGATCGCGCTGGATCAGGCGGATATCACGCTCTACGCCGGCGTCAGCGGCAGTGCAGACGAGGCCGTCGCCCTCCTGCTGGCCGGCAGGCTCCCACAGAATGCCGCCGCCAACTGCAATCATCATGACCACGATCATGACCACGCCTGCGGCGAACACGGCTGCGGTCACGACCATGAGCATGGCCACGACTGCCACTGCCACGGCTGATCAGGAATCGGATACGCACGCCGCCGGGAAATTCCCGGCGGCGTTTTTATGTCCTGCAGACCAAGCGGCTCCTCATTGCATTTTCCTTCCATTCTGCTTGACAAAGGCAGGGCCGCATGATATCGTTTAATTTGGTTATGTATGCACCAAAGGATCCTTTATATAAAGAGGCAGGTATCATATTATGTCGCTGAATCTGATGATCGTCTATGCCATCGGCTGCGCCGGGCTGTATTATCTTTGCCCGCTGCGCCTGCGCTGGCTCATTCTGCTGGCGGTGAGCTATGGCTTCTATGCTTATCACGGGCTGACTGCGCTCCCCTTCATCCTCCTGACCACGCTCACCACATGGGCCGCCGCGCTGCGGATCGCGCGCATCGGCGAGGACGGCAAGGCCCTGCTCAAGGAGAAGAAGGCCGAGCTGACCGCCGAGGGGAAGAAGCAGCTCAAGGCGCAGACCCGCTCCCGCCAGCGCCGCTGGTTCTTCGGCGTTCTGGTGCTCAATTTCGGCATTCTGGGCGTGCTCAAGTATCTCAATCCCGCGCTCGGGCTGTTTGCCTCCGTCGCCGGCGCGCTGACTGGCAGCGCCAAAGCCGCGCCCGCGCTCAATCTGCTCCTGCCTCTGGGCATCTCCTTCTACACCTTCCAGTCGATGGGCTACCTGATCGACGTCTACAACGGCAAGTACGCGCCGGAGAAGAATCCTGCGCGCTTTGCGCTGTTCGTCTCCTTCTTCCCGCAGCTGATTCAGGGCCCGATCGGCCGCTATGATCAGCTCAATCCCCAGCTTGCCCAGCCTCATCGTTTCGACATCGACGGGATCGAGCGCGGCCTGCTGCTGATGCTCTGGGGCTACTTCAAGAAGAAGGTCATTGCCGACCGCGCGCTGCCGCTCGTGGCGGAGGTCTTCGGCAATCAGGAGCCGTACGGCGGCGCGGTGATCGTGCTGGCTGTGCTCTTCTATTCCCTGCAGCAGTATTGCGACTTCTCCGGCGGCATCGACCTCGTCGCCGGTATCGCGGAGCTCTTCGGCATCCGCCTCGCGCCCAACTTCAAGCGCCCGTATTTCGCCGTCTCGCTGGGCGACTTCTGGCGCCGCTGGCATATCAGCCTCGGCAGCTGGATGCGCGACTATGTGTTCTATCCCTTCGCGCTGACCAAGCCGGTCTCCCGCCTCTCGAAGGCGGCGAAGGCGCGCTTTGGTACGGACTTCTCCCGCGCGCTGCCTGCTGCGCTGGGCAATATCCTCGTGTTCTTCCTCGTCGGCATCTGGCACGGCGCACAGATGAATTACGTCCTCTGGGGCCTGTACAACGGCCTGATCCTCGCCTTCAGCGCGCTGATGGAGCCGCGCTATAAGCGGTTCGGCGAGGCGCATCCGCAGCTGGTGAAATCCCGCCGCTTCTATTTCTTCCGCATGCTGCGTACGTTCATCATCGTCAACATCGGCTGGTACTTTGACCGTGCCGTGCACTGGCAGGACGCCTTCGCCATGCTCTGGCGCACGTTCACCGGCTTCAACGCCGCGCAGCTCGCCGACAGCGCGCTCATGGCGCAGCTGGGCCTGACCACGCGCGATTACGGCGTGCTCGCCCTCGCCACGCTCATCCTGCTGGCGGTCTCCATCGCGCAGGAGCGCGGCGCAAAGGTGCGCGAATGGGTTCTCTCCCGTCCGCTTGTGCTGCGCTGGATCCTCCTCTATGCGTTCATTCTGCTGATCCTGGCGACCTTCGTGGGCAATTCCGCCGGCACCGGCAGCTTCATGTACGCTGTCTTCTGATGCGGAGGGATCAGCGTTGAATCAGCACCTTCTGCGGCGCATCGCGGCGGCGGCGCTTTTCGCCCTGCTGCTGCCCGCGCTCATCCTTCTTGGCAATACCTATCTCACCCAGCTGGATACCTTCGCCTATGCCACCGTCGCCGACATGGGCGAGCGCAGCGATATTGAGATGGCCATCGTCGGCTCCTCCGTTGCGCAGTTCCACTTCAATCCGGAGATCATCACCGAGGCGACGGGGCTCAATACCTTCTGCGCGACCATCACCAATCTGCGCCTGCCCGGCGCCATCGCGCTCACAGAGCAGCTCTTTGAGACAAACAGCCCGGAGTGGGTCGTGCTGGTCGTGGAGGCCTATACCTTCGACATGACCATGGAAGACCCGCAGACCCAGATGAAGCTCGCGCCGCTGCTGAAGAGCCCGCTGCGCAGAGCGCGCTATTACTGGGACACCGCCACGCAGGACGGGCAGTATATCGACCGCCTGCTGCTGATGAACGGCTTCGGCTTCTCCTCCATGGATGACGTGATGAAGTCCGTCCGCCTGCGCAGCGACTGGCGCGCCGCGCTCGCCGCGGCCGAGACGGAGCTGGACGGCACCATGCGCTATATCGACGGCTATGTCCGTCTGGAGGAGCCGATGATCGGCCGCGCGCTCGCCGACGGCATGGAGCGCTTTGAGACGGGCTACTACTACGATCTCTTCGATTATTCCAGGCAGCGGCTGCTTGATTTCAGGGCGCTGTGCGAGGCGCACGGCGCGAAGCTGCTGGTCGCCGTCTCCCCCACGCTGAGCGCGAATACGCTCTTTGACCCCTGCTATCTGCCTTATGTGGAGAGCGCATGCCGCTTCCTCAGGGAGAACGAGATCCCCTGCATCAACATGCTCTACGCCAAGCCGGAGCTCATGCCCAATCTGGACGACATGTACGTCGACCCGCATCACCTGCACGGCGACGGCGCGGATATCATGAGCGCCGCCTTCGCGAAGGCCTTCAATATGCTGACTGCCGGGGAGGATATCAGCCCCCTGTTCCACTACAACAGCTGGCACTACCTGCAGGCGATCGACTACATCACCAATGTCTGGGCGCATGCCGAAGCAGTGCAGGGCGGCTGGCAGCTCACCGCGGACTGCAACCGCGGCGCAACCGTCATACCTGAATACCGCTATGCCCTGCTGCTGGCAGACGGCAGCGAGGAGACGCTGCGCGACTACAGCGGGGATCCCGTCTTCACCGTCCCGCAGGCGGCGCTTGACCGCGGCAGTGTGCGCGTGTATGCGCGCTGCGCCGGGGACATCAGCTCCGCCGTATTCACCGACACCACCGTCCTCCCCCCGGAGGAATCCGACTGATCCGCAGGAGGCGCTGCCTTTTGAAACGACTGATTACCAAGATCGCCCTGCTGGCGATTTTCCTCGCCGGGATCTATGTCCTTGTCTTCCTTGGCAATACCTTCCTCGTGCAGACGGACGCCGTTGCCTACAGGACGATGAAGGACATGCGCGAGCGCAGCGATATCGAGCTGGCGCTCGTGGGCTCCTCCATCGTCCAGCGCCATCTCAACCCGGAAATCATCACCGGCGAAACCGGGCTGCAGGCGTTTGACGTGACGATCACCAATCTCTCGCCCGCCGGCGCGATCCCGCTCACCCGCGAGCTCTACCGCACCAACAGCCCGAAGTACACCGTGCTCGTCGTGGAATCCTACACCTTCAACACCGTGAAGGAGGATATCCAGACGCAGATGAAGCTGCTCCCCCTGCTCAGCAGCCCCATCGACCGCGCGCGCTACATCGCCGACGTCGCCGCCATGGACGGCAAGTATGCCGAGCGCATTCTGCTGTTCAATACCTTCGGCCTCTCCGGCATGGATGACCTGACCAAGGCCGTCCGCCTGCGCCTTGATCCCGAGGCCTACTTCGCCGAGCTCGAGGCGGAGTGGAACGGCGACTACGAATACAAGGATGGCTTCCTGCGGCACAACAGAATGGCCTCCATCGAGCGCGAGCTGCGCGAGACCTTCATCCGCGAGGAGACGGGCTACTACTACGAGATCTTCGACTATACGAAGGAGAAGCTGCTGGAGTACAAGGCCCTGTGCGAGGCGAACGGATCGGAGCTGATCGTCGTCGCCCTGCCCGCGCTGACCATCCATGCGCTGGCGGAGCCGGGCTTCCTGCCGTATCTGGACAGCGCGGCGAGGTTCTTCGCCGAGAGCGGCATCCCTTTCTACAACCTCATGTACGCGAAGGAGGACTTCCTTCCCCGCCTTGACCACCTCTACTACGATCTGTACCACATGGTCGGCGAGGGCGCGGATATCCTCAGCACCTCCTTCGCCCGGCTGATCAACGCGCATATCGCCGGCGAGGATGTGAGCGGCTGGTTCTACACCAACAGCTGGCAGTACCAGAACGCCATCGACTTCATTACCAACGTCTGGTTCACCCGCGAGGACAGCGACGACGGCGTCACCCTCACGGCGGACTGCAACCGCGGCCTGAATGTCGTGCCGGAGTACCGCTATGTGCTGCGCCATGACGACGGCAGCGAGACAGAGCTGCGCCCCTATGACGCCGATCCCGTCTTTGCCTGCAGCGCTTCCGTGCTTGCCGGCGGCACGTTGCGCATCTATGGGCGCGTGCAGGGCGGCAGCGACGAGCTCTGGTACGAAATCCCGGCGCAGTAATCAACACCCGTCATGCGGAGGAAACACCCTTGTTAAGGATCAAAACACAGATGAAGAAGCTCCTGCTCCTCGCGCTCTTCCTGCTCGGTCTGCTGCCCCTGCTGCTCTTTGGCAACACCTTCCTCACGCAGACGGACAGCGTCGCGGCGATGATGATGCACGATCTGAAGGAGCAGAAGGCGCAGACGGTGATCGTCGGCTCATCCATGGCGCTCTATCATATGAACCCGACGATCATCGGCAAGGCCACGGGCAGAAGCACCTTCACCGCCGCTGTCACGGGCCTGATGCCGCCCGGCGCCATCGCGCTCACCAAAGAGCTCCTGCGCCACTCTCAGCCGGAGGAGATCGTGCTGGTGCTGGAGAGCGGCTCCTTTGACACCACGAAGGAAGACCCGATGACCCAGATGAAGCTCGCCCCCTTCCTCAGCGACCCGCTCAACCGCCTGCGCTACTGGTATGACACCGCGCAGGAGGACGGCATGTACGCCGAGCGCCTGCTGATGATGAACAGCTTCGGGCATCGGGATGCGCAGGACGTGCGCAAGAGCCTGCGCCTGCGCTTTGATCACGAGGATGCATCCGCTGATATCCTGCGCGAATGGACGGGCGAATACGCCTATGACAACGGTCATCTGCGCATCGTCGGCGCGGAGCCGGTTGACGCTGAGGACGCACAGGATTGGTTCATCCGCCGCGACACCGGCATGTACTACGAGGTCATGCCCCGCACCAAAGAATGGCTGCTGCGCTACCGCGACCTGTGCCATGCGCATGGCGTGCGGCTGCGCGTTGTCATCGCGCCGGAGATGACCGCCACCGTGCTGCGCGAGGCGGAGCGGCTGACCTATCTGGACAGCGCGCAGGCCTTTTTCGCCGAGGCGGGGATCCCCTGCTACAACATGCTCTACGCAAAGGAAAGCCTGCTGCCCGACCTGAACGCCTATTACCACGACTACCACCACATGACCGGCGAGGGCGCGGATATCCTCAGCGCCGCCGTGGGCCGCGTGCTGGCCGAGGCGGACGCCGGGCAGGACGTCAGCGGCCACTTCAGCCGCAACCGCTATGCCTACCTTGAGTCCATCCGCTTCATGACCAACGTGTGGGCGACGATGGAGCAGCGCGGCGGGCAGATCGCCCTGCACGCAGACAGCAACCGCGGCGCAAGCGTGCAGCCCGAGTACAGCTTCGCCCTCGTCCATCCGGATGGGGAGGAGACCACGCTGCGCAGCTTCGGCAAGAATCCGGATTTCAGCTTCGATCCCGCTGCGCATACGCCGCGCAAGGGCAGCCGCATCCGTGTCTACGGGCGCGCCCCGGGCAGAGCAGAGGTCTTCCGCTATGACCTGCCGCTGGATGCGGCGGAAGGTACAGCCATGTGACGCGGCGATTGATTCGCCCGACGGCCGATCTCCCACTTGAAGGAACGGATGGGATACGGTATAATAATCTCAGACAATTCTGCGGGCTGCGCGCCGGATACGGTCGCCGCCCGCTTTTTACAGGAGCAGAGTATGAAAACGCTGATTCTTGATTATCTTGAGGCGACAGCCGCCCGCCTGCCGGAGAAGACCGCCTTCTCCGACGCGCAGAGCGAGATGACCTTCAGCCAGATCACAAAGGCCGCCCGCGCCGTGGGCAGCGCGCTCTGCGCGCGCGTCGCGCCGCGCAGCGTCGTGGGCTTCTATATGGATAAGGGCGTCGCCACGGCCGCCGGCTTCCTCGGCGCGGTATATGCCGGCTGCGCATATTCCCAGCTGAATCTGCGCCATCCCGCCGTTCGCATCCGCGCGATCCTCGATACCCTCGCCTGCCCCGTCGTCATCACAGACCATGCGCATGGCGCGCAGCTTGAGGCGATGGATGTGCCGTATGAGATCCTCTACATCGAGGATCTGCTGGAGCATACACAGGACGACGCCGCGCTTGCCCGCGTCCGCGCGCAGATGCTGGACGTCGACCCGCTCTATGTCAATTTCACCTCCGGCTCGACCGGCACGCCCAAGGGCGTGGTCGTCTGCCATCGCAGCGTGATCGACTTCATCGGCTGTTTCACAGAGATCTTCGGCATCACGGAGAAGGATGTGCTCGCCAATCAGGCGCCGTTTGACTTTGACGTCTCGGTCAAGGATATCTACAGCGGCATCATGACCGGCGCGGAGGTCGCGATCATCCCGACCGCATATTTCACCAACCCGACCAAGCTCATGGATTTCATCTGCGAGAAGAACAGTACCGTGCTCGTCTGGGCCGTCAGCGCGCTGTGCTTCCTGACGACGATGAACGCCATCGAATACCGCTGCCCGGACAAGCTGCGCACGATCATGTTCTCCGGCGAGGTCATGCCCATCAAGCACCTCAACAAGCTGCGCAGGCTGCTGCCGGACGTGACCTACGTCAACCTCTACGGCCCGACGG
>JAGBAV010000132.1 GCA_017938795.1 Clostridia bacterium | reverse complement strand
GCCTCGATCTCGTCGTCAACCTTGCAGTCGGTGGTGACCAGATCGTTCTTCTTGATGTAGCCATCAGCCTTGCCGGGAATGCTCACGACAACGCCGTCGTCGCTCACCTGAGCCACAACGCCTTTGACAACCTGACCGGGGCGGAACTTGATCATCGTTTCCTCGAGCATCGCGGCGAAATCCTCGGCGCCTTCAGAAACCAGATTCTTTTCCATGTCGTTCATGCGGGTACTACCTCCTCAAGTATCTCTGCCGGGTTATGCCCGGAATATGATACATACTTTATTGAATCACGGCGCTTGCACGCCGGGATACACTTAATCATTTGCGCCTTCGGCGCTGCGCTCAATGCGCGCTTTCACCTGCTCCAGCAGCCACTGCGGCGTGGACGCGCCGGCCGTGATGGCCACGCGATCCTCCCGGGAGAAGACGCCCTGCGGCACATCCTCCGGGGTCTCGACCTGATAGGCGCGGCTGCATCGCAGCGCGCAGGTCTCCAGCAGCTTCTTCGTATTGGAGCTGTTGCGCCCGCCCACGACGATCATCACATCCGCCTCGCGGGAGAGGCGCTCGGCCTCCTGCTGGCGCTGGCTCGTCGCCGCGCAGATCGTCATGCGGACAGTCAGATCGGGGATCCTCTCCCTGAGCACGTCGAGCACAGCCTCAAACCGGTCGCGGCGCAGCGTCGTCTGCGCGACGACGATCGCCCTCGACGGCAGGGACGCGGCAAGCGCCGCCTCGCGCGTGGGCAGGATGAAGACCGGGCCCGACGCCCAGCCGGCAATGCCGATGATCTCCGGATGGTCCGGCTCGCCGACGATGACAACCGCATCGCCCGACGCGCTGAACTCGCGGACAAGCTGATGGATGTGCGCCACATGGGGGCACGTCGCGTCGATCACCGGAATGCCCCGCGCCTCGCACTGGGCATAGATCTGCGGCGTGACGCCATGGGAACGGATGATGACGGTCTGCCCGGGCTGCACCTCGTCAAGGCTCGCCACGCTGCGCACGCCCGCGGCCTCCAGCCGCGCAACCTCCTGCGGGTTGTGGATCAGCGGCCCGAGCGTCACGCACGGCAGCTGCTGCTGCGCGCATTCAAACGCCCTGCACACCGCACGCTTCACACCGAAGCAGAAGCCCGCATGCTCGCCGATCTTCAGTCTCATACGCACCTGACCTGTCGTCAAGAACGCCCTTCGCCCTCAGCTGCTGCCAGCGGATATGGCGAAAAACCGTCCATTGATCCATATTCTCCATCTTAATCAATTCTATCTGATATCCGCAATTCCTGCAATACTTTTTCAAAATTTCATATTTTTCTTATTCTGTATCGCTTTGCGGACATTCTGCGTGTTATGCCTTCCCTGCGGGGAGGCTCCTGCCGCCGCTGAGCTGGGCGAAGGACGCCTCAATGCGCGCGGTCAGCGTATCACAGGCCTCCTTGTTGACCCTGCCGGCAAGCAGGTCGTCCATCTCAATCGGCTTGCCCACGCGCACAGTCATGCGCCTGAAGAGCCTGTAATTGCCGTCGATGTACACGGCAATCACCGGGCGCCTGCTGCGCAGGGCCAGCATCGCGGCGCCGCTCTGCAGCGGGCCCATCGCCTCGGTCTTCATGCGCGTGCCCTCCGGGAAGATGCCCAGAGAATGGCCGGCCTTGAGCACGGTCATGGACATGCGGATCGCCGCCATATCCACGTTGCCGCGGTCCACCGGCACGCCGCGCACCTGACGCGCGATCCACGCAAACGCTCTGTTGCGCCACAGCTCCTTCTTGCCCATGAAGCGGATCTCCCTGTCCCTTGCGCACATCGCAAGGAAGAACGGATCCGCCCATGCGCGGTGGTTGCCCATGATCACGCAGCCCTCGGCGGGGATATTCTCCCTGCCCTCAATGCGCACAAAGAACACCAGCTTCGCCACGATAGTGAACAGCCCCAGCGCCAGCTGATAGAACCACGAACGCCCCGTCGAGGTGAGGATGACCTCCATCTCCGCGCTATCGGGTATGATCGGCTTCTTCTCCTGCTTCACGGCAGGCTTGTTCTCATGATTGTTTTCCATATACTTCCTCCACAATCTTCACGATCGCCTCGACACTCTGCTCAATGGTCATCCCGGTGGTGTCCAGCAGCACGGCGTCCTCCGCCTGACGCAGGGGCTCCGTCTCGCGGGTCATGTCCTGCAGGTCGCGGGCGTTGAGCTCGAAAAGCACTTGCTCGTACGGCGTCGTGTCGCCCTTCTCCATCTGCTGCAGGTAGCGCCTGCGCGCGCGCTCCTCAGCGCTCGCCGTCAGGTAGATCTTGCACGGCGAATCCGCCAGCACGCGCGTGCCGATATCCCGGCCGTCGATGAGCATATCCGCCTTCGCCGCCATCGCCTGCTGCGCGCGCACCATGCTCCTGCGCACAGCGGGCCAGCGGGACACCGCGCTCGCCGCCGCAGACACCTCGCCCGTGCGGATCAGCGCGCTCACATCCTCGCCGAAGAGCAGCGTCCTCTGCTCCCCGTTCTCACAGACGGCCTGAATATCCGCCTGCTCAATCAGCGCAGCCATCGCCTGCTCGTCGTTCATATCCGCGCCCATGCGCAGCGCATACAGCCCGAAGGCCCTGTACATCGCGCCCGTATCCAGATGCAGAATGCCCAGCCGCTGCGCGACCAGATCCGCAATCGAGGATTTGCCCGCGCCAACCGGGCCGTCAATGGCGATATTCATCGGCATATGTCGTATCCTCCCCGCGCGCCGCGGCGCGCGCTTTTCTCGCTGTGCCCCGGGGCGCATGCGCCGCAGAGCCTGTCCTGCCTATTATAATCCATCCGCCTCCGCTTCTTCAAGCCCCGCCCGCCATTTTCGTCCATATAGGGTATATCACTCCACTTCCGTGCTTCTATTGCGGAATATTTTGCCGTTTTCCTCCACTATTTCGCCGCATTTTGGTCATTTTGCGCCACTTTACCCCCTCATCGCAATGTGATATAATAGAAATGCAAAGCGGTATCCCACGTGAAGCATACAAGGAGGTTCATCATGTATTCGTTCAAAACGGGCGCCGGCAAGCGCAGGCAGAAGCAGCTGCTCCGCCTCATGGGCGTCGTCATATTCATTCTGGTCATCGCGCTGGCAGGCGTGACCTATTCCTATCTGCGCAGCCGTTCCTCCGGCGACGCCACCAGCAGCGCCATTCTCTCCCGCGCGGTGAGCGAGGCCTCCAGCGCGCAGAGCACGGTCTACCGGCTCACGCAGTCCAGCGGCACGAACACCAACACCCTGCTCTCCACCCTGCGCGCGCATATCTACGCGCTGGAGAGCCTCAATATGCTGGCCTCGAACATCTACGGACCGGGCACGTCCCTTGCCGACGGCAAGCTGCTGACCGAATGCCAGAACGCCATCACCGAATGCGAGACGAGGCTGCAGGCCGGCAGCGTCATCACCACGCAGATCACCGCGCTCAAGGACAATGTCGATCTGATCGTCGCCGGCTTCGGCGAGCATCTGTAAACAGACCCTCAGGCCTGCGGCTCATTCCCGCAGGCCTTTTATGGAGGCCCCTATGTCAAGACAGGAATCCGTCACCCTCACCAATATGTGCATGATCCGCGACGGCGGCCGCGTGCTCGTGCAGCACAGGACCGACCCGGACTGGCCGGGCGTGACCTTCCCCGGCGGGCATGTGGAGCCGGGCGAGTCGCTGACCGACGCCGTCATCCGCGAGGTCTGTGAGGAGACCGGGCTGCGCATCGCCGCCCCGCGCCTGTGCGGCGTGAAGGACTGGGTGAACGACGACGGCTCCCGCTATATCGTGCTGCTCTATCAGGCCAGCCGCTTTGAGGGGACGCCCGTCTCCTCGGCGGAGGGCGAGGTGTACTGGGCGGAGCTGAACGGGCTCGCAGGCCTGCCCATGGCGGAGGGCATGGACGCCATGCTCCGCGTCTTCCTTGACGAGGAGATCAGCGAGCAATGGTTCCTCCGCGAAGACGGCGGATGGACGAGCATACTCAAATAAACCGGACAAATCATACAGGCAGGGCGCATCAGCGTCCTGCCCGTTTTTTATGCCCCTGCGATCCGCTCCACGGCCTGCACAAGCGCCAGCGCATCCTCGCGCGTATTGAACAGCCCCGGGCTCACGCGCACGGCGCCCGTCTGCAGCGTGCCAAGGAAGCGGTGCGCCCCCGGCGCGCAGTGCAGCCCGCCGCGCACGGCGATCCCCGCATCGTTGAGGAGCGAGGCTGTCTCCTGCGAGGCAAGCCCCTCAATATTAAAGCTCACCAGCGACGCGCCCTTCGGCGTATACATGCGCACACGCCGGATCTGCAGGAGCATTCTGCGCATCATGTCGCACATCGCCGCGACCCGCCCTCGCCCCTCCTCCCTGTGCGCCGCGGCATAGCGCATGCCCGCGCGCAGGCCGGCGATGCCCGGCAGATTGAGCGTGCCGCTCTCCAGCATATCGGGCATCAGCCTCGGCTGGAGCATGCTCTCGGAGGCGGAGCCCGTGCCGCCCTGCCGCAGCGGCGCAAGGCGCACCCCCTCGCTCACCCACAGCGCGCCCGTGCCGTGCGGCCCGAGCAGCCCCTTGTGCCCGGGCATCGCCAGCATCGACACGCCCCATGCGCGCGGCGTCAGCGGCAGATGTCCCGCCGTCTGCGCGGCATCCAGCAGGAAGAGCACGCCGCGCCTGCGGCAGACTGCGCCCACCGCCGCCGCATCCTGCGCCACGCCCAGCACATTGGACATGTGCGTCATCACGACAAGCCGCGTGCGCGGCGTGAAGGCCGCCTCGATATCCTCCGCGCGGATGCGGCCGTCCTCCTGCGGCGCGGTCAGCGTCAGCGTGATCACGCCGCTGCGCGAAAGCTCGGACAGCGGGCGCAGCACGGAATTATGCTCCAGCAGCGTCGCCACAACGTGGTCGCCCGTGCGCAGCACGCCATGAATCGCCGTGTTGAGCGCATCCGTCGCGTTGAACATGAACGCCACGCGGGCGGCGTCCGCCTCGCCCAGCATCGCCGCCAGCTCCTCCCGGCAGCCCTCGACGATCCGCCCGGCCTCCAGCGCAAGCGCATGCCCTGCGCGCCCCGGGTTCGCGCCGCATGCCGTCAGCGCGCGCGCCATCGCCTCCGCCGTGCATGGCGGCTTGGGGTAGCTCGTCGCTGCATTATCCAGATAGATCATGTCTCCCTCTCCTCGCCTTCACCCTGCATCCTCATCGCGCATACGCTACAGTATATGAGGTCGCCCGCAGGGTAGACCCGGGAGGGAATGCGTATGAATTCATCCTTCGGCATCGCCGCCTTTCGCTCGCGCACGCAGGTGCTGCGTCTGGAGGACGCGCTGCGCCGCGCCGGCCTTCATGCGGGCGTGATCTCCACGCCGCGCAGCGTCGCCATCGGCTGCGGGCTGTCCGTCCGCTTCGATCTGAATGAAACGCCGCAGGTCATGGCTGTATACCGCCGGCTGAATCCCGGCGCGCTGATCGGCTTCTACCGCGTGGACGGCTACGGCACGCGGCAGATGAAGCTGACCCCGCTCTGACCGGCTCAGGCCGCCCCGGGGGCATGCCCTTGGGAGAGCAGGATATGTCATCATTCTTGTCAAGCCGGGCAATCGCCGCTATAATGGAAGCAGCCTGCCCGGCGTCAGCATGCGCCGGACAATCCCACAATGAAGAGGTGCCCTATGAACAGCGACCGCAACACCCGCATTCTCGATATACTGAAGAGCCTGTACCCCGACGCTAAGCCCGCGCTGCACTTCGCCAACCCCTACCAGCTGCTGGTGGCCGTCATCCTTTCCGCACAGTGCACGGATGTGAAGGTGAACATGGTCACGCCCGCGCTCTTCGCCGCCTATCCGGACGCCGCCGCCCTTGCCGCCGCCGATCCGCTCGAGGTCGAGGGCTATATCAAGACCTGCGGCCTCTACCACAACAAGGCGAAGAACCTCGTGGAGACGGCGAAGCGCCTCGTCGCGGAGCACGGGGGCGAGGTGCCCGCCGATCATGAGCAGCTCACGCAGCTGCCCGGCGTGGGCCGCAAGACGGCGAACGTCGTGATGAGCTGCGCCTTCGGCGCGGACGCCATCGCCGTGGATACGCATGTCTTCCGCGTGTCCAACAGGCTCGGTCTGGCGGATGCGGGCGACGTGCTCAAAACGGAGGAGCAGCTGATGCAGTCCATCCCGAAGGCGCAGTGGAGCCATGCGCATCACTGGCTGATCTACCACGGCCGTCAGGTCTGCGCCGCGAGGAAGCCCGCCTGCGAATCCTGCGCGCTGAGCGGGCTGTGCGAATACGCCAACGGCAACCCGAAGGGCAAGAAATAACGGACCATGCTGCGCCGCTCCTTCTTCCGGGGCGGCGCTTTTCATCTGTTCCGTATGCAGATTCTGCATGAATATGCATCACCCATTTGCCTTTCTTCCCGCAGTCTGCTATAATACCCTGTATTCGCCGGGGCGCTTCCCGGCGGCATGACTGCGGCGACGGCTCCGGCGGGTTTCCCCTGCCGTCCACACCGTTTTGCTGAGGAGTGTATTCTATGAAACCCGCAAAAGCCTCTTCCTTCGCCTTTGACCGGCGCGCCTTCGCCGAGGGTCTGCGCGACGGCGTGCCGATCGGCCTTGGCTATTTCGCCGTCGCCGTCTCGCTGGGCATCGCCGCGCGCCATGCCGGCGTCAGCCCGCTGCAGGGCTTCATCGCCAGCTGGCTGACCACAGCCTCCGCCGGCGAGCACGCCGTGTTCACCTCGATGATCGCGCAGGCCACCTATCTGGAGATCGCCGTCATCACCCTGATCGCCAATGCGCGCTACCTGCTCATGTCCTGCGCGCTGAGCCAGCGCATGGATCCGGACATGCCCTTCTGGCATCGCCTGATCATCGGCCTGCATGTCACGGACGAGATCTTCGGCGTGACCATCGCGCGCCCGGGCACGCTCGTCCCCTCCTACAGCTACGGCACGATGATCACCGCCGTGCCGCCGTGGGCGATCGGCACCGCGCTGGGCATCATCCTTGGCAACGCGCTGCCCGCGCGCATCGTCAGCGCGCTGAGCGTCGCGCTCTACGGCATGTTCCTTGCGATCATCATCCCGCCGTCCAGAAAGAGCCGCGTCATCGCCGCGCTCGTGCTGGCCAGCTTCGCGCTGAGCTATGCCGCGGGCCGTCTGCCGCTGGTCAGCAGCCTGTCCGGCGGCACGCGCACCATCATCCTGACCGTCATCCTCTCCGCTGCGGCGGCCATTCTCTTCCCCGTTCATGACGACGAGCAGAAGGAGGGCGCATAACCATGAGCTATACCTGGATTTGCATCCTGATCATGGCCGGGGTCAGCTATCTGATCCGCGTGCTCCCGCTGACGCTGATCCGCCGCCCGATCCGCAATGCGTTCATCCGCTCCTTCCTTTATTATGTGCCGTATGTCACGCTCTCGGTGATGACCTTCCCCGCCATCGTCGAGGCCACGCAGAGCCCGGCCGCCGGCGCGATTGCGCTGGCTGTGGGCGTCGCCGCGGCGTGGATGGGCGCGGGGCTCTTCCCCGTCGCGGTCTCCTGCTGCACGGTCGTGCTGATCGCGGAGTTCTTCCTGCTGTAAGCAGCATCCCGGTTCAAACAAAAAAAGCGCCGCATCCGGAGTCCATCTCCTCCCTGCGGCGCTTCTTTCTGTTGTAGACGACGGCGCTTTCCTTCTTCCGGGTCACGGGGCTGATCCCCTCCCACGTCGCGCGCCTCGCCTTGTCGATCTCGCGCCTGCGGCGCTTGGACAGCTTCTCATACGGCACAAACTTTTCCATGTCGTTACCTCCTGTCTTGATGATGGGGGTGTGTGGGGTACATATTGATTATACCATAAACCGGCGGTCATAGCAAATCGCCGCCCCTTCCCCTATTCTCCCCATGCCGCGGCGGCGCAGGGAGCGGGGCGCATCTTCTCCTTGATCGCGCCGGATATTTCATGTATAATACATGCATGACATGCATGAAAGGATGGGATCCCCATGGACATTCAGAAGATCATCACCGACGCTGTGAAGGCGCTCTCCGAGAACGAGGACCTGTGCAGGGCCTTCTTCAAGAACCCGGTCGAGGTGCTGGAGAAGAAGCTGGGCATCGACCTGCCCGAGGATCAGATCAACCCCGTCATCGACGCCATCAAGGCGAAGATCAAGGTGGACGACGCGCTCGAATTCGCCGGTAAGCTCAAGGGCCTCTTCGGCAAGTAATCCCCGCATCACACAAATCATAACGCCCCGTCTCCCCCTCCGCCTCAACCGGCGGGAGAGAAACGGGGCGTATTGTATTTTTTGTCCGCAGGCTCCCTGTCAGACGAAGTAGCCGCCGTCGGGGTTGCGGTAGGCCAGCGCCTCCAGCAGATGCATGCGGCTGACGCGCTCCTCGCCCGCAAGGTCCGCAATCGTGCGCGCGACCTTCATTACGCGGCTGACCGCGCGCATGGACAGGCTGTACTTTTCGCATGCCTTCTCCAGCACGGCCTGCGAAGCAGCGTCCAGCGCGCAGACCTCCGTCGCCTGCCGCGAGGTCAGTTCCGCGTTGCAGCGCACGCCGTCCGCGCCGTAGCGCTCACGCTGTACCTGCCGCGCCCGCTGCACGCGCTCACGGATTGCGGCGGAGCTCTCCTCCTGCACACCGCCGGTGATCTCCTTCACCGGCACGGAGGCGATCTCCAGCTGGATATCGATGCGGTCCAGCAGCGGGCCGGAAATGCGGCCGAGGTAGCGCTTGATCTCCTTCTGCGTGCAGCGGCATACGGCGGTCTTGCTGCCGTAGTTGCCGCAGGGGCAGGGGTTCATCGCCGCGATGAGCATCGTCCTCGCCGGGTACTGTGCCTGCGCCGCCACGCGCACGACGCTCACAAAGCCATCCTCCAGCGGCTGGCGCATGGCCTCCAGCGCGGGGCGGTCATACTCCGGCAGCTCGTCAAGGAAGAGCACGCCCTGATGCGCGAGGCTGATCTCGCCCGGCCGCGCCTTGCTCCCGCCGCCGACCAGCGCCACCGCGCTCACCGTGTGATGCGGCGAGCGGAACGGGCGCTCGAGCATCAGCCCGCTGTTCACGCCCAGCATGCCCGCCGCGCTGTGGATGCGCGTGACCTCTAGCGCCTCCTCCAGCGTCATATCCGGCAGGATCCCCGGCAGGCAGCGCGCCATCATCGTCTTGCCGCTGCCCGGCGGGCCGATCATCAGCACATTGTGCCCGCCCGCCGCGGCGATCTCCAGCGCACGCTTTGCGCTGCGCTGCCCGCGTACGTCCGCAAAGTCGCTCGCCGTTCGCCGCCCGCGCAGCTGTGCCTCATAGGGCACGGTCTCAAGCGGTTCAATGCGCTTCTTCCCCCGCAGATGATCAAGCGCCTGCCGCAGATTCTCCACCGGCAGCACGCTGATGCCTTCGATGCAGGCCGCCTCCTGCGCATTCTCCTTCGGGAGCATCACAGCGCGCATCCCGCGCTCCCGCGCCGCGATCGCCATGGACAGCGCGCCGCGCACGCCGACCACCTCGCCCGAGAGGGACAGTTCTCCGATCACCGCAATGCCGGAGAGCGCCTCCGGGTCGATCTTCCCGTCCGCCGCAAGGATCGCCAGCGCGATCGGCAGGTCGTAATACGGCCCCTCCTTGCGCACATCCGCCGGGGCGAGGTTGATCGTCAGCCGCGCAATCGGGAAGAACAGGCCGGAGGACGTCATCGCCGCGCGCACGCGCTCCCGGCTCTCCTTGACGGCGGCGTCCGGCAGGCCGACCAGCTCATACATCGGCATCCCCTCGGCGCTGAACGCCTCCACCGTCACCAGAAAACCTTCAATCCCCAGAAGCCCAAGGCTGCTCACGCTCGCCAGCATAGACATATCCTCCCGCATGCGGTAGTTTCTTTTCTCTCATTCTACCTGTTCGCTGCGGGAAAATCAACCCGTGCGCCATCCGCTCCGCATTTTTGGTTGCCACAGCCCGGCCGCCGCGGTATACTGAAGATACTCAGATCAATCAACAAACGATCAGGAAGGCGGTCATCCACCATGTATACACTCATGCCGGCGCGCGAGGACGAACTGGACGTCTGCATCGCGATCATCCGCGAGGGGCGCAGCTTCCAGCAGGAGCAGGGCTTTGTCCAGTGGACGGAGGAATACCCCAACCCCGCGCTCATCGCGGAGGACATCCGCACGGGCAGCGGCTATCTGTTCAAGATCGACGGCGAAGCCGCCGGGTATATGTACCTCTCCTTTGACGGCGATCCGTCCTATCTCGCGCCGGAATGCGCGTGGAGCGCGGACGTTCCCTATGCCGTCGTGCACAGGATTGCCCTCTCCCGCCGCTTTGCCGGCAAAGGGCTGTCCACCGCCGTGTTTAACGCCGTCGGCGAGCTGTGCGCGCAGCGCGGCGTGCCCTGCATCCGCATCGATACGGACAGAAAGAACGCGCGCATGCAGCATGTCCTCGCCAAGAACGGCTTTTCGCCCCGCGGCTACGTGCTCTTTGACGGCGACAAAAAGCTGACCTACGAGAAGATGCTCTGACCTTATCCTCCATCATCATAAAAGCGCCCTCCGCATGCCCGGATCATCCCGGATCGTGCGGAGGGCGTTTCATCATGCCTCTTCGTCCTTATGGTAGTGCGCATAGATCGTCTTTGCCTGCGCCGGGCCGACGCCCTCGACCGCGCACAGCTCCTCGATGCTCGCCGCCGCGATGCTCCTGATCGATTTGAAATGCGCCAGCAGCGCGCGCCGCCGCGCCGGGCCGATCCCCGGGATATCCTCCAGCGTGGAATGGACGCTCGCCTTGCCGCGCAGGCTCCTGTGCCGCGTGATGCCGAAGCGGTGCGCCTCGTCGCGGATGCGCTGGATCAGATGCAGCGCAGGGGATTTACGGTCAAGATAGATGCTCTCCTCCTGATGGGGGAGGAAGATCTCGTCAAGCCGCTCCGCCAGCGCGAACATCGGGATCTCATACCCGACCGCATGCATCGCCTCGCGCGCAAAGCGCAGCTGCTGCGGGCCGCCGTCGATGAGGATCGCGTCGGGCAGATCGGCAAAGCCGGTCAGCGGCTCCGACCCCTCGGGCAGCGTGCCGTCCGCGTTGAGCCGCCCCTCGGCGATGAGCCGCTCCCGCTCCTCCTTCGCCCTCGTCAGGCGGCGGGTCATCACCTCGTAATGGGAGGCAAAGTCGTTCGCGCCCTCTACGGTCCTGATGTTGAAGATGCGGTATTCCTTCGGCGCGGCCTTGCCGTCGATGGCGACGACCATACTGCCCACGGACTGCGCGCCCTGCGTGTTGGAGATATCGTATCCCTCGATGCGCCGCGGCGCATGATCCATGCCGATCACGCGGCCCAGCGCCTCGCATGCGCCGAGCGTGCGCTCATGCTGCCGCTCCAGATGCGCATTGCGCTTCTGCAGGGCGTCGCTGGCGTTCTTCACCGCCAGCTCCACGAGCTTATGCTTTGTGCCGCGCTGCGGCTCATGCAGCACAACCTTCGCCCCGCGCCGCCCGGCGAGCACCTGCGCAATATCCTCCGCCTGCTCCGGCAATTCGAGGCAGAGCACCTCGCTGGCCGGCTGCCGCCCGTCGTCGTAGAACTGCAGCAGGAACTGCGCGAGCACCTGCGGCGGGCTCTGGTCGCCCGCACCCTCCAGCGCATAGTTCTCCGCGCCGATCATCCGCCCGCCGCGCACATAGACGACCTCGACCATCGCGTCGATGCCGTCGCTCACGCAGGCGAGAATGTCCTGATCCCCACCGCGGACGTTGATCGCCTTCTGCCTCTCCAGCAGGCCCTGTGCGTCGCGGATTCGGTCGCGCAGCTGCGCCGCCTGCTCAAAGCGCATCTCCTTCGCCGCCTGCATCATCTGCTCCTGCAGGCGCCGCAGCACGGCGTCGCTCCTGCCGCTGAGGAAGTCCACGACCTCCTCGACCACCTTCGCGTATTCCTGCGGCGTGGTCTTCCCCGCGCAGGGGGCGAGGCATTCGCCCAGCTGATGATGCAGGCAGGGGCGCTTGTTCATGCCGCACCTGATCGGCTGCGCGCAGGTGCGCAGCGGGAACAGCCCGCGCAGCACATCGAGCACCTCGCGCACGCCCGTCGCGCCCATGTACGGGCCGAAGTATTTCGCCTTATCCTTCTGCACGCGGCGCACCAGCTCCACGCGCGGATAGTCCTCCGTGACGTCGATGCGCAGATAGGGGTAGTGCTTGTCGTCCTTGAGGAGGATGTTATACTGCGGCTGGTGGCGCTTGATCAGGTTGCATTCAAGGATCAGCGCCTCCAGATTCGTATCGCAGAGCACGATGTCAAAGTCGTCGATCCGCGACACCATCGCGCGGACCTTGACCGTATGGTCGCGGCTCTTATGGAAATACTGGCTGACGCGGTTCCTGAGATTGAGCGCCTTGCCGACGTAGATGATCCGCCCCTCGCTCTTCATCAGGTAGCAGCCCGGGCAGGTCGGCAGCTTCTCAATCTTCAGCTTCAGCAGGTCGTTCATCTCCGCGCCTCCTTTCCCTCCGGCTCTGCGTCCGGCATAATCCAAAACAGGGCCGCATGCAGCGGCCCCGGATGTGTCGGTATCCATGCATCCTCAGGGATGCCTTTTACTCTTCCTCGTCCTCGTCGTCATCCTCGCCGAAGCGGGTGCGCACGATCTGGACGAGCTTCTCCATCAGCTCATCGTCGGGGGAGACGAACTCCTCCATCTCCTCGCCGTTCTCGTCCGTGAAGACGTTGATCTTCATGATGTACACCGGATCATCGTCGGGATCATCGTCCGCCGGATTCTCCTTCGCTTCGCACAGCGCGGCGAACTCCTCGCCGTTGTAGAAGAAGTAGTCCATCACTTCCAGCAGCAGCGTATTGCCAGCATCGTCGGTAAACTCAACAATGTCGCGTTCTTCCATCATTTCCGGGGTCATAGGGTGCCTCCTGTCCGCGCCGGGGCGCTGATTCGATGGTATTCATTATACCCAATGCCTGCAGAAAAAGCAAGCATGCGCGGCTGACTTATCCGCTTCCCTGAGCAGCCGGCAGCAGCGTGATCTGCGCGATCACCCTGCGCCCCTGCCCGGCGGGGGCTGTCCGCGCGAGCGCGGCGTCCACAACGGCGGTGTTCTCCCCCGTGCGCCGCAGGAGCCCCGCCCGCTCGTCGTATTCTTCCCGCAGGCCGGCGGGCGCATACGGCAGCGGCACCGCCGCCTGATACCCGGCCAGATCCGGCGCGGACACGCGGGGCGCAAGCAGCAGCGCAGCCTGCGCATCCCCCGCCAGCCGCAGCCCCAGATACCGCAGCAGCACGCCGCCCGCCTGCGCGGCGTCCGCCCTCGCCTGCGGGGCAGCTTCCCCCATGCCGGCGGGGCGCAGCTCCAGCTCGATAACGCCGTCCGGCCAATGCACGGCGTAGGCGTGCGCCTGCGGCTCCAGCCGGGCGACCTGCCCATCCCGGATGATGAGCGCCGCCGTCAGCGGGGACACGGCGGGATCAAAGGGAAAGAGCTGGATATAGACCTCCGCATACTTCCCTACGGGGAACGCCTGCCCGCAGGGCTCCATCGGCCCGCAGAACTGCCCGTTGACCATCAGCACGCCCGCCGCCGCGCTCTCCATCAGGATCATCAATGCCA
Source organism: Clostridia bacterium (assembly GCA_017938795.1). Taxonomy (GTDB): domain Bacteria; phylum Bacillota; class Clostridia; order Christensenellales; family Aristaeellaceae; genus Ventricola. The sequence goes on along the minus strand of JAGBAV010000132.1, from coordinate 3,563 downwards.
TACGCCCACCTCATCCAAGCCTATGCACGCAGCCGCCCCGTTTATGCCCGTGGAACGCAAAAGCGGCGGAGCATACATGCCCCGCCGTCCATGGTATTCAGATGAATCAGAAGGCGATCGCCAGCACGCCCTCGGTGCCCATGCGGGCGGAGAGCGCCGGATCGACCGGCTTCGCGCCCTCGACGCCCAGCGCCTCGAGCACGTCGCACATGCAGCCCTGAATCGGATCCTTGCCGGCGACATAGACGTCCACCGCGTCCAGATCCTTGACGAAGGACTGCATCGCCTGCACGTCAAGGGACAGCACCGCGCCCAGCAGATAGCTCTGGATCTTTGCCGCCTCCTTGCCGCCGAGCGTGCTGAGGATGCGCCCGGCGAACGCCGCGCGGCCCAGACCGCTGTTCGAGCACTCCCACGCGCCTTCCTTCGCCATCACGGCGTCGTACTCCTCCGGCTTGACAAAGCTGTGCCCCACCGCGTCAGCGATGATCGTGTGATGGGTGATCGCGTCCAGCAGCTCGCCGGAGATGGAGGTCATGCAGCCGAGGATCTCGCCATTTTCGCCCATGGAGACGAACTTGTTATGCGTGCCCGGGAGCACGAACAGCGCGGGGCCCTTGCAGCCCAGCAGCTTATACAGGCCGACAGCCTCGACCTCCTCGCCGCGCATCATGTCCATCCCGCCGAAGTTCTCCATATCGACCTTGCCGGCGAAATTGCGCGTGCCGGGGATGAAGGCGATCGGGAAGGACGCGATATCCTCAAAGACCTGCTCCTTCATGCCCGCGCGCAGCGCCTCCACGGACACCGGGGAGGGCAGATGCGGGATCTCCAGCAGGCCAAGGCCGCTGGTGATCATGCCGGAGGCGACGCACTTTGCGACGTCCGCGGCGGCATAGCCGTTCTTCTCCAGCACGGCGTCGATGCTCTCCTTGAGCATCCTGCGCAGGCGGCCGTTATGCCCATCGATGGAGGTATGGCGCACGCCGCCCTCCGCCTTCACGGAGTCGACCATCTGCAGCCGCTCGTCAAGCAGCTTCACGCGCAGGTTGGTCGTGCCGCAGTCGATGATCAGGTAGCACTTGCTCATTGTTCCGCCTCCCATGCCTTGATGGCGTCGGTGAATTCCTTCGCGCGCGCCTCAATCGCCGCATAATCGCCGCTCTTGACCGCCTTGCCGATGACCAGCTGGCCGCCCACGCCGAAGCCGCAGACGCCCGCATTGAGGAAGTCCTTCACGTTCTCCGGCTTCACGCCGCCCACGGCGCTCATCGGGATATAGCCAAGCGGGCCGCGCACGGCCTTGATATAGCCAAGGCCCAGCTCGCCGGCGGGGAAGAGCTTCACGATATCCGCGCCCATCTCATAGGACGCGACGATCTCCGTCGGGGTCAGCGCGCCCGGCATGGAGACCATGCCCAGCTCCTTGGCGCGGGCGATGACCGCCGCGTCCACATTCGGGGAGATCACAAGGCAGGCGCCCGCGTCATGCGCGGCGTCGACCTCCTCAACCGTCAGCGCCGTGCCGCAGCCGACGAGCACCTTGTCGCCGTAGGTCTCCACGGTATGGCGGATCTTCGCGGCGTTCTGCGCGATGCAGTCCGCGTTGTCATGGTCGAACGTGAACTCCAGCACGCGTACGCCGCCGGCGATCAGCGCGCCGACAACGCCGTCAATCCTGTCCATCGGCACGCCGCGCAGGATGGCGACCAGCTTCTCTTTCTTGATGACGGAGAGCACTTCCTGATGGGTCATGGCAATTCATCCTTTCGCACAATAATCTCACGCCGGCTTCCTCCGGCGGTACTTGACTGTATGGTCTCAGGCGCAGAGCGCGACGATCGCGTAGGCGTAGATGCGCGCAGCCTTCGCGAAGCCCTCGATGGAGATGCTCTCGTTGGCCTGATGCTCCAGCTCCGGCTCGCCCGGGAAGAGCATGCCGAAGGCGACGCCCTCCTTCAGGTGGCGGGCATAGGTGCCGCCGCCGATGGCGAAGGGCTTCGACTGCGTGCCGGTGATCTCGTTATAGACCTCCATCAGGCGCACGACCAGCTCGGAGGATTCCGGCACATGGTGCGGCTCGCTGACGCGGCCCGGCTCCAGCACGAAGCCCGCCGGGGCGAGGCGCTTGGCGACCGTCGCGCGCAGAAGCTGCGCGTTATAGAAGACCGGATAGCGGCAGTCAAACGTCACGCGGAGCTCGCCCTCCTGCGCAAAGAGCAGGCCGAGATTGATCGTCAGGCGGCCGGAGACCTCGTCGCGGCCCGCGATGCCCAGATTCACGCCGTCGTCGCCCTCGCCCGCGGCCTCAACCAGCAGGCGCACAGGCTCGCCGCCGACGCCCAGCTGCGCCAGCACGGCCAGCAGCATCTTCGCCGCGTTCTTGCCCTTCTCCGGGGTGGAGGCATGCGCCGGCACGCCGGTGACCACGATCTTCGTGTTGCCGCCGTCCAGCTCCGTCTCGATGCTGCAGTCCTCGTCCTCCACGTCAAAGGCGTCCGCCGCCGCCTCGCGCCAATCGCCCGCGAGCACAGCCGTCGCCGTACCCGGCACGACGTTGGAGCGCGTGCCGCTGGCGATGGAGATGAGGCGCTCGTCCGTCATCGGCGCATGCAGGTACAGAGAGGTGATGCCCTTCTCAGTATTGATCAGCGGGAAGCTCGCGTCCGGGGAGAAGCCCACGTCCGGCAGACCGATCTTTTCCTCATAATAGTGCAGATCCTCCATGCCGCTCTCCTCGTCGCAGCCGAGGATCAGGCGGCAGCGCTTCTTCAGCGGGATGCCCGCCTCGACGATCGCCTTCATCGCAAACAGCGCCGCCACGCCCGGGCCCTTATCGTCGCTCGTGCCGCGGCCGATGATGCGCCCGTCGACGATCTCGCCGCCGTAGGGATCATAGTCCCAGCCGTCGCCCTCGGGCACCACGTCCAGATGCGCCAGCACGGCGATGGTCTCCTCGCCCTCGCCGATCTCCGCATCGCAGCAGTAGCCGTCAATATCGCGCGGCTGCAGGCCAAGGCGCTCAATATCCGCGATCGCGATATCCAGCGCGCGGCGGACCTCCGCGCCGAACGGCGCATTCTCCGCGCTGCGCTCCGCGCGCAGGCTCGGCACGCGGATCCAGCGCTGGAGGGTCTCGATCATATCCGGCTGCAGCGCCTCCAGCGCCGCGTCAAGCTTCGCATTGTACTCCATCGTAAAGACTCCTTTCTTTTTGGGCTGCCGCCCAAACCTGCTTGGGGATGTCATCCCCAAACCCCATTTCCGAACTGCGGGGTTATTTCTTCTTTCTCTGCGGACGATGCACGACGCCCTCATGCTCTCCGCTGCCTTTTTGGGCTGCCGCCCAAACCTGCTTGGGGATGTCATCCCCAAACCCCATCTCCGAACTATGGGGGTATGGATTCATTCTCTGCGGACGATGCACGGTGCCCTCATACTCTCCGCTGCCTTTTTGGGCTGCTGCCCAGACCTGCTTGGGGATGTCATCCCCAAACCCCATCTCCGAACTATGGGGGTATGGATTCATTCTCTGCGGACGATGCACGACGCCATCATGCTCT
>JAGBAV010000131.1 GCA_017938795.1 Clostridia bacterium | reverse complement strand
CGACAAGAATGGCGTGTGTATAGACTGTGGCTATGAATCTGAGGAAGAATCTGAGGAAGAATCTGAAGAAGAGGCCGAAGAGGAACAGGAAACTGAAGAGTATGTAGATGATGAAGAGCCGCAGCCGGTAGATCCAGGGGAAATTTATGCCATTACGCTGGAAGCAGAGGACATCACAGAGACGAGCGCGGTACTGGTTGGCCAAGTTAATAAGAATGGCGGAAGCAAGTACGTGGGATATGGCTTCTTCATTAAAGAAGCCGATGAGGACGATGATGCATACTGGGAGGCTGAGTGGACAAGCGGACATATCGATAGTGAGGTGGACTGCATATACGAAATAACGGGGCTGCGGCCGGGAACAGAGTATAAGTATTATTTCTATGCAGTCAGCGAGAACAAGAGCTTTGGTGATAATGGAGATTTATATGGATTCCCGCCGGAGACATTTAAAACGAAAGAAGAGGAATCTCACAAAGAACTCGATGCACCGGAATTAGAGTGTGAATCTTGGATTGATGCTTATGTCGGAGATGATGTTGAGATTGATTGGGCGCCTGTTGATGGAGCAGACCGCTATGCGTTGATTGTGTATGATGAGAATGGAAATGCACTTCATACAGATGACTACGGATATCCGGATGCTGACATTATCGAAGATAGAACGAGAACCACGTATAGCTTTGATGAGGGAGCCTATAGTGTCCAAGTGTACGCACAAGCAGACATTGTGAATGGAATGGCCGGTGTTCAATCTGAGCCGGCAACAGTTATCGTGATAGTTGAAGAAGATTCAGAGCCTGAGGATGAGACATTCAAAGAGGATGAGCAAGAGGATACGATAAGAGAAGAGGAGACGTTTGAGGAGGACGAGCCGGAAGAGGCTGTGAAAGATCTTGATGCACCTCGGTTGACAAGTGACTCTTCGGTCAGGGTTCGGGTTGGTGAGACTGTTGATGTTGATTGGGACCCTGTTGATGGAGCAGACCGTTATGCGTTGATTGTGTATGATGAGAATGGCAATGCGCTACATACGGATGATTATGGATATCCTGCTGCCGATATTATCGAGGATAGAACGAGAATTGGATACAGTTTTAAAAAAGGTGCCTATAGTATCCAAGTGTATGCTCAGGCGGGCATTGTGAATGGCATAGCGAGTGTACAGTCTGAGCCGGCGACAGTCATTGCGATAGTTGAAGACGAAATGGAATCGGAGAATGAGGTGTTCGAAGAGGACCAGCAGGAGGAGGGGGATGAAGAGCTTGATACCCCCGAATTAGAATGCGATTCTTTGATCTATGCTCAGAAGGGAGAGCCTGTTACCATTAATTGGAAAGCGGTCGAAGGGGCGGATCGCTATGCTTTGATTGTGTATGATGAGAATGGAAATGCGCTGCACGAGGATGAATATGGTAAACCGATTGCAGATATTGTGGAGAATGCAACGAGAATAGGAATCCGTTTGGACTGTGGTTCTTATAGCATACAAGTATATGCGCAAGCAGGGTTCGTGAACGGACGAACAGGTATTCAATCCATGCCGGCTACTGTGCTGGTGAATGTTGAGCATGATTATGAAGTGCATATGGACAAGCCCGTAAAGAATTCGGGTAAGTTTGCCATGCCCACCGATCAGGGACATACGAAGGTCTCGGTTGATTATGAGCAGTATTGCAAGGATTGTGGAGTACGAGGCCCTGATTATGATGATTATCCGATCAGCGAATTCGGGACGCATTGGTATGACAATGATGAGTATCTGTTTGACGAGAATGAGCACTGGCTTGAAGATGTGAGCTGCAACGGACAATGCGGATACAATAGATCGAACCAAAGAAAAGCTCATAGTCTTACTTCAGAAGGCAAATGTAGTATTTGCGGATTTGTAAAGAGTATGAGTGTGAAGCCGTCACCAACGACTACGCCTTATGTGAAACCGTCTGTTACGAATTCCGAAGAAGATAATAGCATTATCGGGGAGCTTCTTGCGGTATTGTTGGGTGCTAGCGAGTCTCAAGGTGCTGTATTTCAGGATCCCCAAGACCGATATTCGATGTATTATCGGTTCAATTCAGATGACACCAGCATCTATCAGATCGCGCCTGCGACGTTGACATTTACTTCAGATGAAGTAGTAGGAAAGACAATCACGCTTTGGGGTGTTTCTTCGAAGGCGTGGGTTCAGCCAAATGAACATTGGCAGTATGAAACGCACATTAATGACCCGCAGAAGATTCTTAAGGGATTAGGAAAACACTCTATTAAGGGTACATTTACCGGACAAACTGGTACTGCAACGGTAGCGATATATGATACTAAAGCTAAAAAGTATATTTGCAGTGTAATCATTGATATTGTTGCACCCAATTTGGAATCTGAAGAGTATTTTGCGATAGAAATATCGTATACTGATGATAATGGAAACGAAGTAAATACAGTTCTTCCTAGTGGCGGTGACGTAAATATTGTGTCATATCGTGAAGTAATCCCAGTTACGCTGCGGATTTACAGCCCCAAGCGCATAGGTGAAAGTCGAGAACTGGATGGAAGTCGTCATGGAGATGCTACATACTATGTTGGAAGGCAAAGCTATGTAGAAAAAGGAGATATCTTTGTTAATTACTCAGGAGATATTAACTGGCCGGGCGTTGGTAAAACATGTGAATTGAAAATGGGAAAGAATGATGCCTCTGATGCAACTATAAAGTTTTATGTAAAGGGGGACAAAAAAAGCAACGATTATGTTGTGGCTACTGTTCACTTTACTGTTGACAGAAAGAGCGCTTATCCAGATCGATTTAGTTTATGGGCAAGCAATGTTCCGCGAAATGGTACTGATTCGCAAATTACGATATTTCCCGATCCTAGTTCCACAACAGTAAAAGTCCAGCTTTATGCGTATGATGAGATTGAACAAAAATTAGCACAAAGCGGAACCTATGGTGACTTTGAATTCTTCCGAAATGGTACAAGGTATACTGGAACGCTGACACTAGAGGCAGGTACATATGATTTTGAGTTGAGGTATCGTCGTGTGCTTGTTGACAAGTTTACTTTGAATGTTGAAGGTAACAGACTAGATAAGCTAGGAGAGAGTAGCAAAGACCGTGGTGAATATGATCTGGAGAAGAAGGTACAGTTTTTTAATATCAAGCAAAGCTGTGTGTGGGTTAATGATGATTATGACTATATAGTTTCATATGAAGATGCTCCATGGTATTGGCACCCTCGAACGGGAAGTAATCCCTACATCGGTGAGGAATACCTATCTGACCAGATAGCACCTAGTCATATTTTGCTTCTAACGCCTAAAGATGCCCAGACATTTGCTAATTTCCTTTCTGGAGAAGGAGATGGTGTTTTTGCAAGAGAAATGGAAAAATATTTGAAAGGTCATATCGGTAAACTTATTGAGATGGGAGGGGGAAAGATTGGAGATGAAGAAGCAGCAAAGTTTTTCGGGGATGCTACAGATGCGGCGTTGACAGCTATATCTCCTGATGGAGGCCCTTCGAAAGTAGTTTATAACATGGTAACAGAGCGTTTATTAAGTAAGATCCCTGGAGGTAATATTGCTAAAGAAATTGTGGACATTATGACAATAATTGCAAAAGTGGAAGAAGCATCCGTATGTATTGAACTTGCAGAGGAGATTAATAAGCATATCAAAGACGGATCAGGCATTTCAATCGTTTGGGGATATGATTCGTATGGATATACTAATTGCTATGTTAGGACAGGGCTTCCGCCTCGTGCTCATATGGACGAGTGGAAAGATACATTCTATTCGCCTACAAATAGAAAAGATGTTACTCTTACAGGCTATATTGTTACGGATCAGAACTTCATTAATGATGTATTTGCTGAATCGATGGAATACTGGAACATGAAATGAAGGCTTTATGATAAAACAGGGTTTTAATGGTTGCAATACTCAATTGATAGAACAATCCTGAATTGAACGAAAAATAATAGTTGAAAGGAGCTCGATAGTCTTTGATAATAACATTCATCGACTATCGGGCTCCTTGACATTAACGAAGAGGGAACATAAGAAGAAGGGATGATACAATGAAGAATAAATCAAAGTATCGTTGGCTGGGTACCGTCAATAATTATGCGCAAATTAGTTTGAAGTCCGGCAGAAGAAAGTCTGCACAGGGCAGGAAACTGCCCTTGATATTCCAGCAGTAGAAGACGGAGCAGACGTCAAGGGCGGCGCAGCCGCTTGCGAAGCCCTTGATGTATAGCTCTGTTTTCTGCTATTAACCGGCGATTTCTTCCTGCATCTCAAGATGCTTCATGCTCATGTATTTTTTGCTGCCCCACTGTGTACCTTATCTTGAATGCAAGCGGGAAATGGATCATAATGGTGATATGGCACTGCCAAAGGAGGGGGAACCGGCTTGAAGCTCTATATCGATACCAAAGACATGAAGAGCATGTATATTGAAATGACTGAGGAAGAGAATGAATCGTACACTGAAAGCATCAAGGAATTAAGCTTTGGCTTTTCGGGTCTGGCGCTCCATTATCTGCAGGACCTTCAGGGAGTGTTTTCGGAAGAGGAAATGCAGAAGGCGAAGAATTCTATCGTTGAAATGCTGTCGCTCATTCTGACGATGGCCCTTGAAGACGGCGCTCTATAATGAACAGGGTTACTCATACAGGAACATGGCTGATGCTGTGAAGGAAAAGCAGAAACATCTGTGAAGCGATCTTTTATCACAATGCTGTTTTTGTGCGCGTCATTTGATGTGAGAAGGCTTCCGGTCATACACCATCTGGAGGAATCCGGGCGGTTTCCGTTTGCCCGGCTGCAGCGTTCAATCACTGGTGTATACGGTGGTCGTGACCGATGAAGCATCATGACATGATGAAAAACAGACGACAGGCTCTGCAGTGTGTTGACGCTTTACGCTCACAATATTATAATGATAACAATACCAATATGAGGCGCTGCTGAGAGGCATGCCTTATACAGAAAAGACAATACAATGGATGCGGGGGAAACCATCATGAAGAAGATCTGGGCTGCAGGTGTGTGCATTGCGGCTGCATTCCTGTTTGCGTGCGTTGGCGGATCATGCCTGGCGGAGGTGTCTCACAATACCTTTGTCTTGCCTGAAGGTGAGGCTCCGGCAGCGATTGTGCCGGAAAAGGAAGCTGCTGAAAGAAGCACGGCTGCTTCAGACCAGAAGAAGCTGCGCGGATATGATGCGGAATACGGAGATTACCAATACGTATACATGGGGGAGTATGAGCAGTCGCGCAATGGGCAGCCCATTCTATGGCGTGTACTGACGGTGGAGGGAAATGATGCCCTGCTGCTCAGTGAATACATCCTTGCGACGAGGCCCTATGGAGAAGTAAACAACTGGGAGAAGAGCGACATCAAGGACTGGCTCAATTCAGAGTTTGCCAAGAAGGCTTTCTCCTGGAAGGAAAGAAGGGCGATTTGCGACAGTGATTCGCGCGGGCGTGTATTCATTCTGTCAGAGTCTGAGCTTCTGAATACGGATTATGGATTCAGCCCGGAGGATGATCAAGACAAGCGGCGCAGCGCAAAGGGAACACCGCTTGCAGTGGATGAGGGTCTGTATGTAAACGATGACAATCAGTGCAGCACATATTATACGCGGACTGTCTGCGATGAAAAGACTGTTTTTTCAGTTACCAGTTCGGGTGTGTTCGGCGCTTCGAGACTGAATCGAAAAGATGTTGGCATCCGGCCTGCGATATGGGTTGATCTGGAGAAGATCTCGTTTGACGAGGGAGAAGGGACGATACAGGATCCATACCGATAATGTTGTATGCAGAACAAGCGCGGCGATATGTGCGCGGCGACAGCGGAAGCAGACGGCACAGACAAGCCTGATAAATATACGTCTTTAGACAGTTGAGCAAAGCGAAACAGAAAACCACCCGCTATGCGGGTGGAGCCAAGAAGTTATACAAATAAAATCGCCTATCCATTACAAAAGAAGTGTCCAGCCACTAAAGTAAGAAAGGATAGGCTATTTTATGGCAAACAAGAATTACGAACTGGCCCATACGAAATGGATGTGCAAGTATCATATCGTGTTCACTCCAAAGTATAGACAAAAAGTGATCTATAATCAATTGAAAGCTGATATTCGAGAGATACTGAGAGATCTGTGTAAATACAAAGGAGTAGAAATACTGGAAGGGCATTTAATGCCGGATCAAATCCATATGCTGGTAACAATTCCGCCGAAATACTCGGTATCAAGTTTTATGGGATATTTGAAAGGGAAATCAGCCCTGATGATATTTGACAGGCATGCAAATCTGAAATACAAGTTTGGGAATCGACATTTCTGGTCAGAAGGATATTATGTGAGTACGGTGGGATTGAACGAAGCAACCATCAGAAAATACATCCAAGATCAGGAGAGAGACAGTATAATGCGAGACAAACTTAGTGTGAAAGAGTATGAAGATCCATTTGGAGAAGTAACTGCAAAGAACAAGAAAAACAATCCAGTCAAGAAGTAAGTTGAAGCCCTTTTAAGGGCGGCTAAAGAGATGAATGCAAAGTGGCTGGAGCAAAGCGAAAGCCAGCGCCTTTAGGCGCTGGCCTAGCATTAGGGGGTTACACCCCCTGGGCGAGCCACCCGTTTTTAAGGGTGGGAGCGACTGGGGCGCGGAACAGCGAGCTGCGGGCACAGGGCAGCGGATAATGGTCAGGCGGTTCGGAAGAGGGGCGGACACAGCCCAATGGTGCGGCAGGAAGATGTGCGGAGAAACGAGCCGCGGGCACAGGGCAGCGTGCTGCTGCAAAGCGGTTCGGAAGAGGGGCGGGCACAGCCCGCAGGGTACTTGTTTTATGATCATATTTGATGTATTATATTTACAGGAATATGACCATCGGAGAGGGAATCCGAAACCGGAACAGGAGGAATACAAATGAAAAAATGGATCGCGCGTCTTGGAATGATGCTGTTTGTGCTGACGGTATGTGCATCCTCTGCCGCCGCAGATGTGACCGCCGCCGACCTGCGCAGCGTGTACGACCAGTACTGCGACGCGGCATGGGCGGATCTTTCGTCGGACGGGACGTCGCTGTCGCTGGACACGAACCCGAACAACACGGACGACTACACGAACTTCAGCGCGTATCTGGCGATTGAGCCGGTGAACAAGGCGCTGGGTCTGCCGGGCTCGGTCTTCACGCGGATGGGCAGCACGACGTCGATGCAGGGCGTGCAGACGGCGACGGCAGGGAACCTGACGGTGAGCTGGAGCTACCATCCGGACAACGGCATGGAGATCATCTACTTCATCGACTGAGACCGGGTGCAGAGCCGCGTATGCGCTGCATGAAAACCATCGGGCGGGAATGGATCTGCTCTTGAGGAAACAGACACGAAAGGCATACCCTGCCGCAGAATGATCAGTGCGCGGCGACAGCGGAAGCAGACGGCACAGACAAGCCTGATATGAATACGGCCTTACTCTGAATCACAAGCGGAGTAAGGCCGTTTTTTTAATGTATTCACCGGTATGGAAGCGGATGCATGAACGGGCAGCCGGGTCTGCACAGACATTCGGCCGCAGGCGTGCCGACCGGCTATGAGAAAGCATCATTCTGTCCGTATCGGGATACGAGGACAGACCCGGCTGCCGCCGCATATCCGGGCTCAAAATAACGATGATCATCCGCCCAATGCCCCCGTATTGTGATATAATGAGAATATATTCCGGGCGATCTGCTTTCCGGAGGCCGAAAGGAGAGCCATGATGATCAAGAGATGGATGAGTATGCTGGCGGCGCTGTGCCTGACGGCGTGCTTTGCTGCGGGCATGGCAGAGGATGCGGGCGCGCAGTATGAGGCGGCATTGGAGCACTATCTGAACGGGAATTATGCCAGCGCCCTGACGCTGGCGCAGGAGGCAGCGGGCAGCGGCAGCGCGGAGGCGATGAACATGCTGGGCGTCATGTACCGCGACGGCTTGGGCGCGGAGAAGGACATGGACGCCGCAAAGGGCTGGTTTGAGCAGAGCGCGGCGCTGGGGTACACCGCCGCCATGGCCGGCCTCGGCATCCTGTATGAGGAGATCGGGGACTATGCCGCCGCCATCGGGTGGTATGAGCAGGCGATTGCCCACGGCCATGACGTGCAGCATCATCTGAACAGGGTGCGCGCCGCGATGCCGCCTGAGCCGACGCCTGCGCCGACCGCCGCGCCCGACGCAGAGGAGCGCTACCGGCAGGCGTATGCGCTCTATCAGGAGAAGAAATACGATGAGGCGCTGCCGCTGGTACAGCAGCTCGCGCAGGAGGGGCACCGCGCGGGCATGGGCATGCTGGGCATCATGCTGCATTACGGTCTGGGCGTGCAGAAGGATCCTGCCGCCGCAAAGGGCTGGTATGAGAAGAGTGCGGCGCTGGGGAGCACCTCCGCGATGGCGGGGCTGGGCAGGCTGTGTGAGGACGCCGGGGACTATGCCGGGGCGATCGGGTGGTATGAGCAGGCGGCTGCCCATGGCTATGACGTGCAGGAGCGTCTTAACAGGGTGCGCGCCGCGATGGCCGCTGCAAGGACGCCGGAGCCGACGCCGGAGCCGACGCCTGAGCCGACGCCTGAGCCGACCGCCGAGCCGACCGCAGCGCCGGCTGAGGCCCGCTATGAGAAGGGGCGGCTTTACTTTGAGCAGGGGCTGTACCGTCAGGCGCAGGCGCAGCTTCAGCAGGCTGCGGCGCTCGATCACCCCAAGGCCATGATCCTGCTGGGCAGGATCGAGCAGGACGGGCTGGCCGGCACCGTCCCGCACAACGGGGAGGCCGTGACATGGTACGAGCGGGCGGCGAAGCTGGGCGATGTGGAGGCGATGGTCCTCGCCGCCGGGCTGTATGCCGAGAAAAACGGCTCACATCTGAAGTATGACCCGCAGAAGGCCCGCATGTGGTACGAGGCGGCGGCCGACGCGGGCGATACCGACGCGATGATCGAGCTGGCCTTCCTGTATGAGGTGGGGCGGTACGGCGAGGAGAACACCGGCATGGCGCGGACATGGTTTGAGCGGGCGGCTGCGCTGGGCAGCACCCGCGCCATGAGCTGCCTCGGCGCCCGGCATGAAGGGCTTTTTGGCACGGATGGCGTCTATGAGGAGAGCACGGAGCTGGCCGCCGGATGGTATGAAAAGGCGGCCGCCCTCGGCGACGCCTCCGCAATGAGCGATCTGGGCTGGCTGTATATGTATACGGATTATGCCAGGGCACGCGGATGGTTTGAGCAGGCCATCGTTCATGGATATCACGACGCGAGGCGGAGTCTGGACACGCTGAATGCGCGCCGGCCGGAGGAGGCCGCCGCCTACGACGCCCGGTACGGCGAGCCGCCCGTATACACGCCCCCGGGGAAGGAGGCCTATGAACAGGCGTACGGGCTGTACATGGAGCGCCGGTATGAGGAGGCGCTGCCCCTGTTTATGCAGGCGGCACAGGCGGGGAACGCAGCGGCCTGCTATTATCTGGGCGACATGTACCGCAGCGGGTATGGCGTGACGGCGGACCTTGAGACCGCGATCGCATGGTTTGAAAGGGCGAAGGCGTACCCGGTGCAGCTGGAGGCGTCGCTTGTGAACATCGGCGTGCACATCGCCGGCGCGCGCCGGGAGCTGGCGGATCAGACGATCTGGCCGCAGGCATGGGAGGCCTATCTGGCCGGGGACTACGCCGCGGCCTTCCCGCTGATGGAGCAGGCGGCGCTGGAGGGCAGCGTGCAGGCCATGTTCTTCATGGGCTACATGTACAGCTATGGGCAGGGCGTTGAGGTCAACTATCCCTATGCCCTCGAGTGCTTTGAATGGGCGGCCGGGCAGGGGCATGCCCGCGCGATGGCGGAGGTCGGCGCGATCTGCCTCTACGGGCGCGGGATGAGCAGAAGCGACATGAAGCTGGCCTCGGACTGGTTCGCCAAGGCGATAAACACCGGAAGGGATGGCTATGCCTGCTACGAGCTGGGCCGGATGTACATCGGCGGACAGTGGGTGCTGCCGGACAGGAAGCTGGCGGCCAGTCTGCTGAAGGAAGCCGCGCAGGCGGAATACGTCATCCCCGGCGACAACACGGCACAGCTTGCCCTCATCGCGCTGAATGATCCGAGGCTCTCCGGGCCGGAGGAGCAGGAATGGGACGACGATGACGGCGGCCATGGCGGCGGATACACCCCGGTGATCGTCGCGGACGAGGAGGAGCGATGCGCCTCCTGCCGGGGCACGGGCAAGGACGACTGCCTCCAGTGCCATGGGAAGGGATACTACGACTGCGGCGGATGCACGAACGGCACCAACCCCTGCCGCCGGTGCAACAGCGGCTATATCAACGGCGTGCGCTGCGGCGACTGCGGCGGCGACGGACGTGTCTCCTGCAGCAGCTGCTGGGGCAGCGGCAAGCGCGAATGCACCTCCTGCGACGACGGCAAGCGGGACTGCACCTACTGCGGCGGCGACGGAAGGCGATGAGCGGCGGCTCACGCAGCAGCAAAGAGAGCATGACGCAAAGAACCCCGCCCGGAGCGATCCGGGCGGGGCTTTCTGTCCGCCGGGGCGGACGCCGCAGAAGATTTTTTTCCGGTATCTTGAATTTTTTTTTCCTTCGGGTGTATAATGCATGCGAAATTCAAAGAAGGTGGTTTTCTTGAAAGAGACGCATGTGTTTCTTGTCCCGGATTACTATGAGCATTTCGCCTGCAAGATGGGCGGCTGCCGCGCGGCCTGCTGCGAGGGATGGCCGATCTCCTTCTCGCTGGAGGACTACTATCACCTGATGGGGGAGGAATGCTCCCCTCAGATGCGGCGCAGGCTGGACACAGGCCTGCACATCAAGCTCTCCCCGACGCCGGAGGCCTACGCGGAGATCGCGCCCCGATACGACGGCTCCTGCCCGATGCGGCTTGATGACGGGCGCTGCGCGCTGCACGCGGAGATGGGCGAGCACGCGCTCAGCTACATCTGCCGGCTGTATCCGCGCGGCGTGCGCACGGAGAACGGCTATGAATGCTCCTGCGCGAACAGCTGCGAGGCGGTGCTGGAGATGCTCTTCGCCCGGGACGAGCCGATTGAATTCGTGGAGCGGGAGCTCACCTTTGACCTGCCCCGCGCGCAGAAGCCGGCGGTATGCTTTGAAACGCTCGGGCGCGAGCAGGAGATCCGGCTGTGGCTGATCCGCCATATGCAGAACCAGACGCTGCCGATGCCGCTGCGGATGATGGCCATGGGGCACGCGCTCGCCGCGCTTGACGAGGCGCTGGCCGCGCGCGACGAGAAGGAGGTGGACCGGTTGCTGCGCGGTCAGCGCAGAATCCGCCCGCTGCAGGCGACGGAGCTGACGCCGGGGCATCTTGAATTCGGGCTGCGCATCGCCGCGGAGATGATTGAGCTGCTGGACGAGCGCAGCAGCAGCATCCGCCGCTACGGCGAGGATGCGCTGGCGTATTTTGATCATTCCTTTGACCGGTATGTACAGGCGCGCGATCATTTTGAGCGGGTGCTGCCCAAGTGGGACATCTGGTTTGAGCATATGATGGTCAACCACATGTTCTTTTCGCGGTTCCCGTTCCAGGATCGCCCTGTCAGCCTGACGGATGAGTTTATCGCGCTGTGCGCGGTCTATACGCTGCTGCGCTTCCTCGGGATCGGGCACATGCGCGGCAGGACGGACGCGGAAGCATTCGCGGATGTGGCGGCGGCCGCATTCCGGCTCGTCGATCATACGGCCTTTGACCGGTACGCGGCGCAGATGATGAAGGAGCTGGGCTGCGGAGACTGGAGCCGCATCCATGACCTGATCAGCCTGTGAGGGGAAAATGCAGGGCCTCGCCATGCGCAATGCATGGCGAGGCCTTTATTTGCATTCGGGGATACTGCGCAGAATAACGGATGCTGCAAGGCGATCCGAAGGCGGCCCGCCGGGTCACTCGATCGGGGCATTGATGCGCCTGTACCAGATGACCTTCGCCAGCTCATCCGGCGTCATCGTGAAGCCGTCCCCGATCCACTCGCGGATGATGCCGATGGTGCCGTTAAGGCGGTAGGCGCAGTCATAGCGGGCGAGGCGCTCATCCACAATCGGGCCGGAGAGGCGCGCCGACTCCATCATCGCGCTGACCGCGCGGTTGAAGAACGCGCCGCCGTCCCTGCGGATGAGCATCACGCGGTAGAGGCGCGCATTGCTCTGCACATAGCGCAGGAACTCCGCCAGCCGCTCCACTCCCTGCTGATCGGGCTGATTGCCGTAGGGGATGGGCAGGACGGGCATGCGCTCGAGCATGTCGTCCTCGATCTCCCGCAGGAGCTGGCGCACATCCTCATAATGCGCATAGAAGGTCGAACGGTTCACATCCGCCGCGGCGCAGATATCCGTGACCGTGATCTTGTCAAGCCCGCACGTCTCCAGCAGCTCAAGGATCGCATCCTTCAGCATGCGCTTTGTCATTCTGACCCGCCTGTTTTCCGGCATATCCGCACCGCCTCTGCCCATGTTTTTGTCCTAAACCGACAGGTTTTCCGTTTGTGTTGGAATCCCATCGGTGAGAGAGAATCTGTTTGTTGAATTCACAACACTGTGTTGGTAAAATGATAGCATCCTGAGATATTTGTGTCAAGCGCGCTTGAACAAAGGCTCAGACTGTGCGTCGAATCAACTGACAACACGAAGGAGGAAACTGAATTGTCTAAGGATGTGTTCAACCTGACGATGAACCGGCGTCAATTCCTGAAGGGCAGCGCGGCGGCCGCCGCCATGCTGACCGCTGCGCCCGGCGTCATCGCCGAGGGCACGCTGGAGACCGCAGGCGCCGAGCCCGCGGGCGAGGAGAAGCTCTACAACTCCCCCTGCCGCTCCAACTGCTTCCAGTCCTGTACGCTGAACGCGCATGTGCGCGACGGCAAGGTCACCATGATGACCCCGAAGGCCTACCCCAACGGCGACTACACCGGCTGCTGCCTCAAGGGCCTCACCATCCCGCAGCGCACCTACAGCGCCACGCGCATCAAGTACCCGATGAAGCGCGCCGGCGAGCGCGGTGAGGACAAGTGGGAGCGCATCACGTGGGACGAGGCGATCAAGACCATCGCCGAGAAGTTCATGGAGACGCAGAAGACCTACGGCGATCAGGCGATCGTCGTGGACTCCGGCTCCGGCAACTACGGCCTCGTGCACGGCGTGCAGGGCATGGTCAACCGCTTTGCCTATGCGCTGGGCGCGACCAAGATCAACGTCTGCTATGATCAGGCCTTCGGCTACGGCACCGACCGCGCCATCGGCGGCAGCGTATGGCTGCACGGCAACGAGCCGGTGGACTACTACAACTCCAAGGTCGTCTTCATCTGGGGCTCCAACCCGGTGCATGCCCAGCCGCAGAGCTGGCGCATCCTCGCCAAGGCGCAGAGCATGGGCGTGAAGCTCGTGTGCATCGACCCGATCAAGTCCGCCACCGCCAGCAAGTGCGACGAGTTCGTCCCGATTCAGCCGGGCACCGACCTGCTGCTGACCATGGCGATGATGCGCGTGATGATCGAGAACGGCTGGATCGACGAGGCCTCCATGAAGGCGCGCAGCACCAGCCCGATGCTCGTGCGCAGGGACAACGGCCTCTACCTCAAGAAGAGCGACTTCACCGCGCTTGCCGAGGGCGAGGAGGAGGACTTCTACGTATGGGACGCCGACGCGAATGCCGCTGCGTTCTCCAGCGCCTGCGCCAACCCGGCGCTTGAGGGCGTGTACACCGTGGAGGGCGTCGAGTGCGAGACCGCGTACGCCCTGCTCAAGGCCCGCGTGATGGAGACCGACCTTGACTACGCCGCCGAGAAGACCGGCATCGCCAAGGAGAAGATCGTCGAGCTGGCCGACCTGTACGCCCGCTCCGGCGCGACCGGCGTCTACGCCAACTACGGCATCGACCACTACCAGAACGGCCACCTCTGGGGCTTCGCCCTCGCCTGCATGGCCTCCATCAGCGGCAACATCGGCCGCAAGGGCTGCGGCCTGTCCGGCCTGTTCGTCAACAGCTCCATCACCTTCGACTATGCGTCCATGTACGTCTCCAACGGCAAGGTGCCCAACGGCGTCATCCCGCAGACGGCCATCGGCCAGGTCTTCCGCGAGCAGCAGCTCTTCGGCAAGCCCTATCCGATCCGCGCGATGTACACCTCCTGCTCCAACTCGATGAGCAACTTCGCCCAGCAGAATCAGTGGTTCGACGACATCCTGCCCAACCTCGACTTCTGGGTCGTGGCGGATGTGGAGATGACCGACTGCTGCCGCTATGCGGATATCGTGCTGCCCGCCGCCTTCTGGCTGGAGGTGGATGACCTGCGCAGCAACTACAACAACCCCTACCTCACCTATCAGGAGAAGGCCATCGACCCGCTGTACGAATCCAAGCCCGACGGCGAGATCGTGCGCCTGATCGCGCATGCCATGGGCCTTGGCGAGTTCTTCCCGGAGAAGAGCGACAAGGAATGGATGCAGGTGCTCATGGGCCTGCCGCTGTTCGGGCAGCTGGGCCTGACCTTCGACCGCCTGATGGAGGAGAAGATCCTCCGCTCCGTCTGGAACGGCGATCCCTTCGTCCGCGGAGAGACCGCGCCCTTCCCGACCCCGCAGGGCCGCGTGCGCATCTACAACGAGAACCCGCTGCCGCGCACCAACTGGGGCCAGGACCTCACCGGCCTCGCCGAGAAGGAGCGCATGCCCTACTTCAAGGCGCCCAACGAGGCATGGAGCGAGAACCCGCTGTTTGAAAAGTACCCGCTGGTGTACATTCAGGATCACAGCCGCTTCCGCAGCCACTCCCAGTGGTTCAACGTGCCGGTGCTGCGCGAGCTGGATCCCGAGCCGTATATCCGCATGAACCCGGACGACGCCGCCGCGCGCGGTCTCGTCGAGGGCGACATCGCCGAAATGTACAACGACCGCGGCCATGCCGTGGCGAGGCTGCGCATCGACCCGGCCGTGCGCCCGGGCGTTGCGACCATGCCCAAGGGCTGGCAGCGCGAGCAGTTCATCGCCGGCTGCTATCAGGAGATGACCAACACGTCCTCCGACCCGATGGCCTGCAACTTTGCGTACTTCGACGCGCTGGTTGACGTCCGCAAATACGAAGGAGGTAACTGATTATGGCCAAGTATGGAATGGCAATTGACCTCAAGGCGTGCATCGGCTGCCACACCTGCTCCGTCGCCTGCAAGACCGCCAACAACCTGCCTAAGGACATGTGGTGGCTGCGCATCAAGACCGAGGGCACGGACGTCATGGATAACTCCACCGGCGTCTACCCCAATGCCGAGCTGAAGTACATGCCCATCAACTGCATGCACTGCGACAACGCGCCCTGCGTCGCCGCCTGCCCGACCGGCGCGACCGCCAAGCGCGAGGACGGCATCGTGACCATGAACGCCGATATGTGCATCGGCTGCGGCGCGTGCGTGAGCGCCTGCCCGTACGAGGGCGTGCGCACGCTCAACACCGAGGAGCCGGCGTATGACGTCGAGTTCGCCCTCGGCGCCGCCGACGCCCCCAAGCACAAGGCCAACACGGTCGAGAAGTGCACCCTGTGCGCAAACCGCGTGGACAAGGGTGAAAAGCCGTACTGCATCGACGTCTGCCCGGCGCGCTGCCGCGTATTCGGCGATCTGGACGACCCGGAGAGCGAGATCTCCAAGCTGCTGCGCGAGCGCCAGTATACCCGCCTCGCCGAGGACAAGGGTACCGGCCCCAACATCTTCTACCTGATCTGATCATTCCGGCAGCCGGGGAGGGGGATTCCCTCCCCGGCCTGCGCGGCTTAGGAGACGCATGATGACGATTGAAACCATGATCAGCCTCGCGGACGCCTGCCAGCTGCTGGCCATCGCGCTGCGCTACCCGACGCAGGAGCTCGCGCAGGGCATCGCGGACGGCAGCTACGCCGCCGACCTCGCCGCCTGCCTGCAGGAGCTGGGGCTCTGCGAAGCGGCGGCTGCGGCGCAGGCGGCCCTTGCCGACGCGAAGGCGGAGAACCTGCTCTCTGCAATGCGCACGGAGTACACGGGGCTGTTCCTCGTGCCGAAGAGGGAGAAGGTCTTCATCCATGAGAGCCGCTTCCTCTACCCGGAGGACGAGAACCCCAAGGACTATGTGATGTTCGTCTCCCCCTGCGCGCTGCACGCGGAGCAATGCTACAAGGATGCGGGCGTGCGCGTGAGGAAGGACCTGCACGAGCCTCCGGATCATGCCGCGACCGAAATGGAGTTCATGTCCCATCTCTACCGCTGCGCTGCGCAGGCGACGGCGGAGGGCCGGGATGAGCGCATCTGGCTGCTGCGCGCCAAGGCGTTTACGAAGGCGCACATCGCCAAGTGGATGGCGGACTTCTGCACGCAGACGGAGGAAAAAACGCAGCTGCCTGCGTATGCCGCGATCGCCGCGGCGGGCCGGGCCGTGGTCACGGCGCTGGCCGGATAAACAAGCATACGGAGAAGACGAGGCCTTCCGCAGGCGGCGTCTTCTCTTTTTTGCTTTGATGGGAGACGGCTCAAAGGGGTCTGCGGCGGGCGCAGGGCTGCTGATGAAGAGGAGGCCTGAGGGGAATAGCGGATCGCGGAGGCGTGAGGCGGGGAGGAAACTGGGCGGATTTGCGCGGGTTTATGTTGCGATTCCCGGATTTATCTGATATAATGGGGCATACGATGAAGGAGAAGGCCCCCGACGGTCAATCTGCAGAGAGCATGCCCATGGCTGGAAGGCGTGCGGTTGGCGGCGGACGGCTCCGGCCTCCCGAGTGCGCAGGAGAACCCATCGCGCGATGAAATCCTGCCGGGCGCTCCCGATACAGGGCGGGCGAGGACGCGAAAGCGTTGAAGCAAGGTGGTACCGCGGAGTTATATTCACTTCGCCCCTGCAGACCGGGGGCGGAGTTTTTTTGCATGACGGGATGCACAGGCAGACCGGCAGGCCCCCATACACGCCAGAACGAAACGATGATCAACAATGAGGAGTGAACCAAAATGAAACTGAGGAATCTCGTATCCAAGCGATACAAGGAGAACCCGGCGGACTGCCAGATCGCCAGCCATTCCCTGATGATGCGCGGCGGCTACATCAAGCCCGTGGGCAACGGCATCTTCACGCTGTTCCCGGTGACCAAGCGCATCACCGCGAAGATCGAAAAGATCATCCGCGAGGAGATGAACCGCATCGACGGCCAGGAGCTGCTCTTCCCGGTGACCATGCCGGCATCCCTGTGGCAGGAGAGCGGACGCTATGAGTCCATCGGCAGCGAGCTGCTGCGATTCACCGACCGCTCCGACGCGAAGATGGTGCTGGGCATGACGCACGAGGAGGCGTCCGTGCACTTCGTGCGCGACGTCGCGGACAGCTACACCCAGTATCCGTTCATGATCTATCAGATCCAGACCAAGTTCCGCGATGAGCCGCGCTGCCGCGGCGGCCTGATCCGCGTGCGCGAATTCACGATGAAGGACGCGTACTCCTTCCACACCTCTCAGGAGGATCTGGAGCGCTACTACGCGATCTGCTACGACGCATACAACCGCATCTTCGCCCGCGCGGGCGTGAAGGAGGTCGTCGCCGTCGCCTCCGACAGCGGCATGATGGGCGGCAAGGTCTCCCACGAGTACATGCTGCTCACGCCGGTCGGCGAGGACACCATCGTCCTTTGCCACGACTGCGACTACCGCGCCAACATGGAGGCCGCGCCCTGCATCGTCAGCAGCGAGGCCGGCGAGACCGCGGAGCTGACGAAGGTCGCCACCCCCGGCGTGAAGACCATCGAGGAGCTGTGCGCATTCCTGAAGATCACCCCGGACAAGACCTGCAAGGCCGTCGTCTATCAGGAGAACCTGACCGACAAGTACGTCGTCGCGTTCCTGCGCGGCGATCTGGACATCAACGAGACCAAGCTGCGCAACCACATCAAGGCGGAGATTCACCCCGCCGAGATCACCGCGGAGAGCGGCCTGTGCGCCGGCTTCATCGGCCCGATGGGCCTGCCCGCCGATGTGCGCGTGGTCTTCGATGCGTCCCTGAAGGGCGTCAACTGGTTCGCCACCGGCGCGAACGAGGCCGATGCGCACTACACCGGCTTCAACATCGCGCGCGAGATGGGCGAGGTGGAGTATGTGGACGTGGCCAAGGCGTATGACGGCGGCATCTGCCCCATCTGCGGCAAGCCGAGCATCTACACATCCCGCGGCATCGAGGTCGGCAACATCTTCCAGCTGGGCACGAAGTACACCGAGAGCATGGGCATGACCTACGTCGATCAGGACGGCACGCTCAAGCACCCGATCATGGGCTGCTACGGCATCGGCGTGGGCCGTCTGGCCGCGTCCGTCTGCGAGGCGCACCGAGACGACTACGGCCCGATCTGGCCGATCTCCATCGCGCCGTGGCATGTGCATCTGTGCTCCCTGCGCCCGGACAACGAGGAGGTCGCTGCGACTTCCCAGAGGATCTATGACGAACTGACCGCCAAGGGCGTTGAGGTCATCTGGGATGACCGCCCGGTCAGCGCCGGCGTCATGTTCTCCGACGCCGATCTGTTCGGCGTGCCGGTGCGCGTCGTCGTCAGCCCGAAGGGCCTGAAGAACGGCACCATCGAGATCTCCGCCCGCGACAAGTCCATGCAGGAGAAGAAGCCGGTGGACGAGGCTGTCGAGTTTGTCTACAACCATGTGGTTGAGGAGCTGGGCAAGCTGGAGTGCAGGCTGTAAGAGAGACACAGAGAGAGACTTTTCTCCCCCCGTCCGGAGCAGTCCGGGCGGGGGAGTTTTGTGTTTTTGGGGGGATTGAGGAAAAATACAGGCTTATGGCGGGTTGACATGGATGGGGGGGTTGCGGCAGGAGGGGGCGCAAGCAGCGATGCAAAGAAACAAGCCATAGCTTATCTTTCTTATATTCGGGGAAGAGAAGGAGGCCGGAGGGCGATCGATAAGCCCTCCGGAGGTATGCGCTGTTCAGAGATTCTTTCGGATGAACTGCAGAGTTTGCTTGCGGATGCGCTGCTCAGCGCAGAGCATGCTGCCTCCGGCGGGGCACTCCTTCCGTCTGCCTTCGGCAGCCACCTCCCTCACGGAGGGAGGCTTGGGGACGCAAGCAGTTCTGTGCAAATCAATCCGAACCGCTTAACCGCAGCCCTGTAGGGGAGGGGCTCTGCTCCTCCCTTTTCTCTTTGCGGGTTTGCGGTAGGCGGAGCTGCCTCCGGCGGGGCACTCCCTCAGTCTGCCTGCGGCAGACAGCATCCCGGGGAACTCGCATAGTCGCGCCCCAAGGG
>JAGBAV010000130.1 GCA_017938795.1 Clostridia bacterium | reverse complement strand
GGATGCCGTTATAGACGGACAGCTCGACGACCTTCGGGTCGATGAGGATCAGGCGTACCTCCTTGGGCGAGGCGCGGTAGATGATCGAGTTGATGATCGTGTTGATGCACACGGACTTACCGGAGCCCGTCGCGCCCGCGATCAGCACATGGGGCATCTTCGCCAGATCCGCCACGACGGGCGCGCCGGAGATGCCCTTGCCCAGCGCCACGGCCGTGGGCGACTTCTCCTTGGTCATCTCCGGGCTCTCAAGGACGTCCCGCAGGGAGACCATCTCCGTCTTTTCATTCGGGATCTCAATGCCGACGGCCGGCTTGCCCGGGATCGGCGCCTCGATGCGCACGCCGTCGGACGCCATATTCAGCGCGATGTCATCCACAAGGCCCACGATGCGCGAGACCTTCACGCCCGGCGCGGGCTGCAGCTCATAGCGGGTGATCGCAGGGCCGTGCGTGACATGCGTCAGCTTCGCCTGCACGCCGAAGCTCTCCAGCGTCGCAAGGAGCTTGCGGCTGCCGGCCTCGATCTTCGCCTGCAGATTCGGATCATGCGAGCTGGAGGAGCGCTCCAGCAGGTCGATCGGCGGATAGTTGTAGACCTCTTCGGTGACCATCGGCGACTCATGCACGTCCTTCGCCGGGATCACCAGCGGCGTGCCATCGATATCCTTGCCCCGCAGCTGTACGATCGGCTGCTCCTGCACGGCGGCGCGCTGCGCAGCCAGCACATCCTGACCGGCAGGGCGCGCCTGCGCGCGCGTCACGCCGCGGGCCGGGATGCTGGAGGGCACGCCCTCCGCCTGGCCGCGCCTGCGCCGGGCCTCCTCGCCGGCCTGCGCGGCATTGTAGCTGCGCATGAACGCGGGAACGCCGTCCTCAAGCGGCTCCTCCTCCGGCTCGCCCTGCTCCGCACCGGCCGGCTCTTCGTATACCGGCTCTTCATATACCGGCTCTTCGTATGCCGGCTCTTCGTATGCAGGTTCGTCATATACAGGTGCTTCGTATACAGGCTCCTCGTACGCAGGCTCCTCGTATACCGGCTCCTCAGCCGCGGGCGCTTCGTATGCGGGCGCCTCATACGCCGGCTCCTGCGCCGCCTGCGCGGGCTGCGCCTCCGGCTGCGGCTGATAGTTCATGCCGTAGAGGAAGGCGTCCTCCGCCTCCTTCGCCGTGAACTGACCTTTACGGTGGCCCCTGCGGGCGTCCGGTCTGCTGTCAATGCTCTCGCGGGTGAATTCGTCGCTGCGCTCGATATACAGGTCGCCGCCCCTGTTCGCCGCGCTGCGGCTGGCCGGGGCCCTCTGCGTGCGCGGCTGCTCCGCCTGCAGCGGCGGCTGGCCGTCCCAAGGCTCCTGCTCAGGCTGCCCGGTCTTCGCGCTCTTCTTGCGCTTGCCCTTCGCCGGGGCGGCGGCAGCGCTCTCGCGCTCCTGCTGGGCGCGCAGCTGCTCATCCATGATGCGCTGCGCCTCCTGCGCCTCGCGTTCAGCCTTCTCCTGCGCCTCTCGCTCCGCCTTTTCCTTCGCCTCGCGCTTCTGCTGGCGGCGCGCGGCGAGCTCGCTCTCGCGCTGGAGCGCTTCCTCCTCCTGCGCGGCGCGGCGGGCCTCGCGCTCCTCACGCTGCTCCTGCATCTCAACGCGCAGATCGTCGATCCACTCCGACAGATACATGCCCACATTCGAGAAGGACACGCCCGTGAGCACCATCAGCACGACCGTGATCGCGAAGATCAGCACGATGACGGAGCCCCAGATATCCAGCGCATACACCATCGGCCACGCCAGCAGCGCGCCGATCAGGCCGCCGCCCGTGCACAGGGAGTACGACTCCTGATAGGATCGCTGCAGAAAGTCGATATAATGCGGCGTATAGCCCTGATACATGATGGAATTGGATATCGGGCTGACCTGAAACAGCTGGAGCATCGTCTCCACAAAGAGGAAGATCAGCGCGCCGCAGACCAGCGGCTTCACGCTCCACTTCTTCTCCCCGAAGAACACCAGCACCACGCCAGCCCAGCACACGACGATCGGCAGCAGCAGGCACAGCCTGCCGGCAAGGCCGCGCATGAACAGCACGCCATGATTGAGCATACCGCCGCTGGACGGCACGAACTGGCTGCCCAGCGCCAGCAGGCCAAGACACAGCACAATGACGCCGATTACGCCGCGCGGATCAACGCCTTTCTGCTTCCTGCTCTTGCTCTGCACGCCGCGCACGCCGCTGACCTTCCGTTTCTTTTTGTTGTTCGCGCCCTTCGGCGCCGCCTTCTTGGCCATCCGCCAACCTCCCCGTTCTCTTCCTCGTATATCAGCCGCACGCGGCGGCTGTGCAAGTCCCTGGCCGTATATGCGAATAATCTGCCCAAGGTAAACTCAGGCAGATTATTATAGCACAATCCTGTTGTCCAGTAAAGCTCCGCCTTCCGGCAGAATTCTCTCGTCTTACAGCAGCGTCTGCGGGATCTGATCGCGCAGAATCAGGCAGGCGAGCACGCCCTCCTCATCAAGATGCGCCTGCAGGATGTTCTTCCCCATCGCATAATACAGGCTCTCGCCCGGATCCAGCAGCATATCAAACGCGGCGTCCCCGTCAAAGCGCTGCACACTGTCCGGCTCGCCGAGCAGGGCGACGATCTCCTCCCGCGTCGTCTCACGCGTGGTGAGTCCATGCCAGCCCGCATTGGCCATGCGGATCGCGCAGACCGGGGTCTGCTCCTCATCCGTCTCGGCGAATTTATCGATCTCCACCGCCATGCCGCGCACGCGCTCAAGCGGATAGACCATCGATACCGTCGTATAGTCCGGGTCATCCAGCAGTGCATGCGCCTGCGCCTCGGAAAGCGTCACGCCCAGCGCGATCGCATCCTCCCCGGCAAAGCGCCCCTGCGCCGCCAGATCGCGGATCGCCTCTGCATCCGCCTCCTCCGGACGGGAGATGGCGTAGACCGGGCTGTCCTCGCCGATCAGCGCATCCAGCTCATGCCAGCCAAACAGCACAGAGCCGATATCGCCGTTGAAGTAGCGGTACCTGTCCTCCGGCCAGAAGACCGCAAGCCCCTCCTCCGTCACCGCAAAGCAGTCGCGCGGCATCGGCAGCAGATCAGCATACTCCATATAGTCGCTCATGCCGTCGAGCACATCGCAGGAAATGATCGCCTCCATATGCTCCACGGCGGCTTGCGGGTCGGCAAAGAGCGCGTCGAAGGGGATCTCCTTGCCGGTTGTCAGGTCGATCATCAGGCTTGCGGCGCTGCTGCCGCTGCGTCCGTTGGCCTGCTCGCCCGTCCATACGCGCGCAGCGGACCAGTATGCATCGTCCGCGCTGCCGTATACCTCGTGGCGGATCATCGCCTCGCCGCGCAGATTTGCGCTCTCATAGACGGTCGCGGCCCGCGCCTGCGAGAAGCGCTCCTCAATCAGCGCATTGACCTCAAAGACTTTCATACTCTGCGCGAGCAGCTCCTCCTGCGGCATATCCTGCGCGGCATTCATCTGCGCGAAGAACACCGCAAGGCTGTTCCCCTGCTCCTGCTGCAGATCCAGCGCGATCTCCATCTGCGCCGACGCCGTCGCCGACGCGAGCATCAGCAGCACGGCGGCCGCGGCGGCCAGCATCCTGCGTATCTTCATTTCATTCACCTCACCAGTATTGTATGATCCCTGCCGGGATTTGTAAAGCGGGAATTGCGCCCGCATCATCGCCTGTCTGCGTATAAGACGGATGCAGCGCGCTTTTTCTTCCCGCATCAGGCAAAAAACAACGCCCTTTCTCCGGCCTCACGGTATACCTGCATCCTCCGCTATACGGCAAAGAGCGGCTGCAGCTGCCGCCCCTCCAGCGCGGCGCGCGCGGCGGGCAGGATCTGCGTAAAATCCGCCACGCAGCTGCACGGCTTCTTCGCGCTGTCATCCTGAGCAAAGGGCACGAAGAAGAAGCCCTTCCTGTTCATCAGCTGCCCGATCGCCGGGGCGGACGCCGCCAGCGCATCATTCGTGGAGACGGCAACAAGCACAGGGCCGTTGTTCCTCCTGTGGGATTTTGCGGCGAGCGTCGGCGCTGTGTCATATATGCCGCTGGCCAGCTTCCCCAGCGTGTTGCCCGTGCAGGGCGCGATGATCAGCAGATCCAGCAGGCGCTTCGGGCCGATCGGCTCCGCCTGCGCGATGGTGTGGATCACCGGATTGCCTGTGATTTCCTCCGCCATGCGCACCCAGCCCTGCGCCTCGCCAAAGCGCGTATCGATGTGATACGCATGCTCCGACATGATCGGCGTCACGCTGTACCCCTCCTCAACAAGCCGCTGCATCTGAGGAAACACCTGTGCAAACGTGCAGAATGACCCCGTTACCGCAAAACCGATCCGGATATCAGCCATGCTCCTCTCCTCCTGTCTGTTCCGCCCCTTCTGCCTGCATCGCACGCAGCAGCGCATCAAACAGCGCCGCTCCTGCCTGCTGCGGCGCATACCGCCCGGGCAGCCCGCCCTCCATCACGATCTCCACGCCAAGGCGCGCCGCAAGCTGCATATCCATGCCGTACGGCGCGGACGCCAGCTCAAACACCTTCGCCCGCCCGGCCAGCCGCTCAAGCGCATCGCGCCCGAGCACAGGCGCCGGCACGGTGTTCATCACGAGATCGGCCTGCCGGCATGCAGACGCCGCCTGCGCCAGCGGCACGGGATGCGCCCCGTCGTCATGCGCCGCTCGCATCTGTCCCTCGCTGCGCGCACAGACGATGACAAATGTCCCCATTGCGCACAGCCGCTTCGCCAGCGCCCGCGCGATCCGCCCATAGCCGGTGATCACGCAGGTGCAGTCCGCCAGCGGGCGATCCATCCGCTGCATCGCAGAGAATACCGCGCCCTCCGCCGTCAGCGCGGCATTGCGCTGCAGGAATGCTTCGTCCGCCTGCGGGCTGACGAACAGCGCGCACTGAGCAAGCTCCTGCGCGCTCACGCCGCTGCCGGCCAGCACGGCGCGCGCCGGCGGAACCCGCTCCAGCGTCTCCTCCCGGCTCATCGATCCGCCCTCCAGCCTCCCGCCGCGGAAGCTGTGCGGCCATGGCAGCATGACGGCGTCCGCCTCTGCCTCCCCCTCATCCTCTGCGCGTGTGATATGCCTCGTCTCCCATCCCGCCTGCCGCGCCGCCGCAAGCGCGCCGCGCATACGCTCATCCCCGCCGAATGCAATCAGCCGCATACTCATCCCTCCCGCGGATGGTATGACGCCCGGGGCGCGGATATGCCTCCGCAGATCCGTTCTCCGGATAACAGAAAAAGCAGTCCCCGAAGGGACTGCCTGTATGCGGTATGGGAATCACTTGTCCAGCACGGAGGTGCAGTGCGGGCAGCGGGTCGCGTCGTCGGCAATCTCGCTCTTGCAGAACGGGCAAAGGCGCGGCTCCTTGGCCGGCTCGGCCGGGGCCTCCTCCGGCTTCTTGTGCATCTTGTTCATGAACTTGACGACCAGGAACATGCACAGCGCGATGAGCAGGAAGTCGACGATGTTCTGGATGAAGACGCCATAGTTCAGGGTACCGACGCCGGCCTCAGCCGCCGCCTCGATGGAAGCATAGGTGTTGCCGTCCAGCGCATAGAACAGGCCGCCGAAGTTGACGCCGCCGGTCAGGATGCCCAGCAGGGGCATGAAGATGTCGTTGACCATGGACGTGGTGATCTTGCCGAACGCGCTGCCGATGACAACGCCGATGGCCATGTCGATCACGTTGCCGCGCATAGCAAATGCCTTGAATTCCTCAAAAAACTTCTTCATATGGGGATCTCTCCTTTTTTAAATGTTTATCGATCAGCGATACCCGCTGTCCATATCAGATATGCTCCGGTTCCCCGCCGGCTTCCGCCTGCGCGATCTTCGCCGTCAGGGCGGAGAAGTCGATCTGCGGAAGCTCCGCCAGAGAGGAAAGACAGAAATGCCTCAGGAATGCGTCCGTCGTGCCGTATAGAATCGGGCGGCCCAGCGCCTCCTTGCGGCCGACCTCCTCGATCAGCCCCTTGGAGACCAGCGACTGAATCGAGTAATCGCACTTGACGCCGCGCACAGCCTCCACCTCGGCCTTCGTCGCCGGCTGGCGGTAGGCGATGACGGCCAGCGTCTCCATCACGGCCTGAGAGAGCGACTGCTTCTGCACAGGCTGGAGCAGCTTCTCCACATAGGGCGCGTAGTCCGGGCGCGTCGCCAGCTGTACATGCGCGCCGAAGCGCAGCAGCCGCAGGCCGCGCCGCTCAAAGTCATACCCGCTCTCCAGCGCATCAAGCGTCTCCTCCAGCGCCTCCGGGGTGATCTCCAGCGCGCGGCAGATCCCGCTCTTCTCCACGGCGTCGCCGCTGACGAAGAGGATCGCCTCGACAATGCCCACGCGCTCCGTCAGCTCCAGCTCGGGCCTGACGGGCTCATTCGCCTGCGGCAGGAGAATCTGTTGTGGTTCCATCGTCGTCTTCGTCCCTTCTTCCGGGTAATATAAGGATATCCTCAAAGGCGTTCTCCTGCTCGGCATGCAGCCGCCCAAGCTTGAGCATCTCCAGCATTGCCATGAAGTAGGAGACAATCTCATCCCGCGTCACATGCGGGGAGAGCATGTCGGTAAAGAGCACGGGGCCCTTGCGCAGGCGCGAGGTGAGGTTATACACGCACTGCTCAATGGTGAAACGGTCGCGCGTGATGGAGCGGATCACGCGGCCCGGCTCCTCCGTCTGCGAATTGCGGGCGATAATGCGCTCCAGCGCGCGGACAAGCCCATCAAGCGAGAGGCCCGTCAGCTCCACCGGCTGCGGCGGGAGGGGATATTCCTCCGGCAGCTTGGAGAAGGCCAGCATCGCCGCGCGCTCGAATTCCTTCATCCGCCCGGCGCTTTCCTTATAGAGCTTGTATTCCTCCAGCCTGCGGATGAGCGCCTGCTCCGGCGTCTCGCCGTCCTCGTCCTCTTCCTTCGGCGGGCGGGGCAGCAGCGCGCGGGACTTGATCTCCAGCAGCGTTGCCGCCATCGTCAGGAATTCGCTGGCCACGTCCATATCCAGCTCGTCAATACCATCCAGCGAGGCCAGATACTGCTCCGTGATCTCGGAGACGAAGATGTCCTTGATGTCCACCTTCGCGCGGGAGATCAGATGCAGGAGCAGATCAAGCGGGCCCTCAAACTGGCTCAGGGATACTACATATGCCATGCCTTACCCCCATACCGCGCCGATCGGCAGCAGCAGCAGATCCTGCGCGGGATACACCACCGCGCTGATGATCCGGCCGAGGATGCCCTGCGCTGAGAGCACCATGACGATCAGCATCCCGATCTGGAAGGCGCGCTGAGACAGGCGGAAGCGCCCGCGGAAGATCAGGTCGTTGACGACATGATAGCCGTCCAGCGGCGGCAGCGGGATCAGATTGAACACGGCGAGGTTGAGATTGACCAGCGCCGTATAGGCGCACAGGCGCACCAGCGGCGCAACCCAGGCATTCGCAATCAGCAGCCCGAAATCCTCCGTCACTGTGCCGGATATCACGGACCAGACCGCATTGTAGCGATAGCTGACCAGCGTGGTCAGGCCGTATTCAGCGACCACCTCCGGCCGCCACATACGCAGGCTCAGCCCCGCGCAGGCCACCGTGAAGAGCACAAACAGGATGATATTCACCGTGATACCGGCAAGAGACACGAACAGATCCGCGCGGACGCGGTTCCCCTTATAGCGGTAGGGATTGACCGGCACGGGCTTCGCCCAGCCAAAGCCCACAAAGAACATGAGCAGCGCTCCCATGGGATCCAGATGCGCGAGGGGATTGAGCGTCAGGCGGCCTGCGCGCTTTGCGGTATCGTCGCCGCAGCAATGCGCCGCATAGGCATGCCCCCACTCATGGCAGCAAAGACCGATGAGCACCGCCAGCACGCGGAAAATCGCCTCGTCAAAAAAGGCGATCGGCTCGCTCAGAAGCGTCTGCAGATAATCAAGCACAGCGTGGTTTCCTTTCAGATGATGCCGGCGCGGCCGGCACAGGGGCGCAGGCAGCATGCATCGCCCCGGATATTCTATTTATTCTATATCAGAGCGCGATTTTCTGTCAAGCCCTCTTTGTGCAGGCCCGAACGGACAAACAAAACGGGCAGGAGCCCGCGCCCCTGCCCTGTCCTTTCAGCCCATCTGCACCATATCCTTGTGCAGGCGATGGAGAATCCGCTTTTCCAGCCGCGAGATGTAGCTCTGGCTGATCCCCATGATGTCTGCGACCTCCTTCTGCGTCTTTTCCGTCCCTCCGCCCAGCCCGAAGCGCAGGCGCATGATCTCCTTCTCCCGCAGGGACAGGCGCGAGAGCGCGCTGGCGAGCATCTGCCGCTCGACCGTCTCCTCGATGGAGCGGTAGACCATATCCCCCTCCGTGCCCAGAATATCTGAGAGGAGCAGCTCGTTGCCGTCCCAGTCCGTGTTGAGCGGCTCGTCAAGCGAGACCTCCAGCTTCTGCCGGCTCGTCCTGCGCAGGAACATCAGGATCTCGTTCTCGATGCAGCGCGAGGCGTAGGTCGCCAGCTTGATCTTCTTGAGCGGGTCAAAGGTATTGACCGCCTTGATCAGCCCGATCGTGCCGATGGACACGAGATCCTCAATGCCCACGCCGGTGTTCTCAAACTTCCGCGCAATATACACCACCAGCCTGAGGTTATGCTCGATGAGCGTCTTGCGCACAGGGGCCGGCTCCTGCGCCATGCGCGAAAAGAGCGCCTGCTCCTCCTCCCGGGTCAGCGGCGGGGGCAGCGTATCGCTGCCCCCGATGTAGGCCACGCAGCCCTCTGTTCTGATCAGCCTCAGCGCCGGCCGCCCGTATGCGCCCGCACGCTCCATGCCGCTCCTCTGTCTCTCCATGCGATCCCCTCCATCTATCCCCATCCGTTATCTGCATTGTCATCCGAAAGCCCCGCCGGCGTCAGCGCAGGCGACCCCGCCTCCAGCCCGGGCGACAGCGCCGCAGCAGCACGCACACGCTGCCGGCCGTCATTCCCGGCGAGGACAATCTCGTCCGGCACGAAGCACCACATCAGCTGCTGCCCGCCGGCTGTGCGCGCGGCCAGAGGCCGCAGGCGCAGCGCATCCGGATCAAGCTGCCGCACGGCGTCGGCATACGGGATCACGATCACAGGCAGCCCCGTCAGGTAGTCCCGCAGGCTGTTTCCCGTGTCGATGATCGCCGCAAACTCCGCCCGCCGCCCGCCGGCTGTTATCCGCAGGGTGCATCCATCCGCCTTTGGGCGGCGCAGGCCAATGCGCGACGCAGCCAGCGCAAAGACCGTCCCGGCAAGCCATGCCGCCTGCAGCGAACCAAACGCCCCGGCAAGCGCATATACCGTGCCGCCCAGCAGACCCGCTGCAGCCAGCAGCGACGCCGCGGCCCGCAAAGGACGGCGCAGCGCACGCGGATCCGCGCAGAGCATCATCGCCGCCGCTGCCGCCAGCCAGACCAGCGGCGATTCCCCGGCGGGCGTCCCCCTCATCAGCAGCGTCGCCGCAGCGCCCAGCGCCGCGCCTGCCGCAGCCCGCAGCGGGCGGACTCTCCTCCCCTGCAGCCGCAGCGCAAGCACAATGGTCAGCATGTCCGCCGCGAACTCCGCCGCCGCTGCCGCCGCAGTCTGTATCGCCGTGCTCAACCCCTTTCATGGCGTCATTATATCGCCGGGCGCAGATTTTCCCTGTCGTTTCAGCGCGCAAAAAAGGAGGAAAGCTCGTCGTCAATCGACAAGCTTCCCTCCGGATGCTTTCTCTGTATGCAGTTGTGCCGTACGCGCCCCTTCCCCGCCCCCATTTCCGGTTCCCTTCCGCGCAAAAAGAGAAGCCTGCCGGTATCAGGCAGGCTTCTCATCAGCGGACAGATTCAGATCAGCCGGGGATCCCGGCGGAGCAATCAGATGGCCTTGGAGATCTGCTGGCCCTGCTTGGTATCCTTGAGGACATAGCCAAGGGCGATGATCTCGTCGCGCAGGCGGTCGCTCTCCGCCCAGTTCTTCGCGGCGCGGGCGGCGGCGCGGGCCTCCAGCAAGGCCTCAACCTTGTCGTCCTTCTCGTCCGTATTGCGGCGCAGGATGCCCAGCACGCCGCACAGCTCGTCCATGGTATCCAGAACGGCCTTGACCGCAGCCTTCGGGCTGTCGGCATTCAGCGCGGCGTTCGCCATACGCACCAGCTCGAAGATCTGGCCGATGGCGTTGGCGGTGTTCATGTCGTCGTCCATCGCGGTGTCAAAGCCCTCGCGGCAGGCCTTGACCTTCTCCATCAGCTCGGTCTCCTGCGCGCCCAGCTCGCCGTCCTTCGCGTTCGCCAACAGGAAGGCATAGTTGTCATGCGCGTTGTACAGGCGGTCAAGGGACGCCTTCGCCTGCTCGATCATCTCGCGGGAGAAGTTGATCGGGCTGCGATAGTGCGCGCTGAGCATGAACATGCGCACAGCCTCCAGGTCAAACTCCTTGGCGATATCGCGCACGGTGAAGAAATTGCCCAGAGACTTGCTCATCTTCTGGTTGTCGACATTGATGAAGCCGTTGTGCATCCAGTAATGGACGAAGGGCTTGCCGGTCGCGCCCTCGCTCTGGGCGACCTCGTTCTCATGATGCGGGAAGACCAGATCCTTGCCGCCGCAGTGGATATCGATGGTCTCGCCGAGGTACTTCATGCTCATCGCGGAGCACTCGATGTGCCAGCCCGGGCGGCCCATGCCCCACGGGGACTCCCACGCCGGCTCGCCCGGCTTCTGTGCCTTCCAGAGGGCGAAGTCCATCGGATGGCGCTTGTTGGGGTCGATGTCGATGCGGGCGCCGCTCTCCAGATCGTCAAGGTTCTGGCCGCTGAGCTTGCCGTAGCCGGCGAAGGCCTGCGTGTTGTAGTAGACGTCGCCGTTCTCGCAGGCATAGGCAAGACCCTTCGCCTCCAGCTTCTGAATCAGCGCGATGATCTCCGGGATATGCTCGGTGGCCTTCGGGTTAACGGTCGCGCGCTCAATGCCCAGCGCGTCGGCGTCATGGTAGTATTCCTTGATGAAGCGCTCGCCCAGCTCCTTGACGGTGATGCCCTCTTCGTTCGCGCGGCGGATCATCTTGTCGTCGATGTCGGTGAAGTTCTGCACAAACTTCACCTCGTAGCCCTTGTGCTCGAAATAGCGGCGCAGGGTATCAAAGACGATGAACGGGCGGGCGTTGCCGATGTGGAAATAATTGTAGACGGTCGGGCCGCAGGCGTAAATACTCACCTTGCCCGGCTCGATCGGCACGAATTCCTCTTTCCTTCGGGTCTGCGTATTGTAAATCTGCATACTCATGATCCTCCTGATACGGTCGTTGTCTGCATCCTTCTTCCGGCGGTCGGCAGCAGGGGGATGCAAAAAGCCCTGCCGTCTCCGTTCCAGAGACGGCAGAGCCGCGGTTCCACTCTGATTAAGCGCAGCTGCGCTTCACTCATTTCGCCTTAACACGACGTCCATGCCGCAGCCTGCGCCATTGCGGTCAGCTGCGGAGCTCCCGGATGCACTTCTCCCTCCCGCTGCCAAGGCGCGCTTTCAGCCGGCGGCGCGCCCTCTCTGCTGGTGCCCGGTAGGGATACTCTTCCGTTCTCTGCCTGTAAATGATATTATATGACGGTTCACGCCGGCATGTCAAGGGTCATTTCGCCCTGCCGGATACGACCGACCCGCAGAATTTCCCGCATATTTCTTATCAGTTCCCTCTTTGAATATGAAGCAACCTGTGATATAATGTACAAAGATTTTTGATTTGGAGGTTGAGGCTCATGTCTTCCAAGAATACGCCGAGCGCGCGCGAGCTGCGCAAGAAGAAGGCTTTTCAGATCATCGCCCTGGTCGCCTGCGGCGCGCTGCTGCTCACCGCGATCCTGCCGTTCTTCGCGAACGCGATGTTCTGATCGCCATTCCGATGAAATATGCCGCTTCCCATGAGGGAGGCGGCATTTTCTATTTGGCTTCTTTATTTCATGCTTCCGTTGTCCTGATGCGCGGGCAGGATATCGCCTGCGCTGCGCCGGAGCGCGTCAATCAGGCTGCGGATCCCCGCCGCCTGCTCGTCGGTGATATCCTCGGGCTTCGTCTTGTGGACGGCCTTCTTCAGCGCGGCGGTATCCTCCTTGATCCTGTGCCTGCGTTCCTTATCCAGCTCCTTATGGCTGGCAAGAGCCTGCTCCGCCTCGTAGACGAGCCGCTCGCCCTCGTTGCGCACGTCAAGCGCCTGCTTGCGCGCCCTGTCCCACGCCTCGTACTGCTTCGCGTCCTCCATGGCGCGGCGGATCTCCTCCTCGCTCATGTTGGTTGTGGAGGAAATGGTGATCTCCTGCCGGTTGCCCGTGCCCAGATCCTTGGCCGACACCCTCACGATGCCGTTCGCATCGATCTCGAAGGTGACCTCGATCTGCGGCACGCCCGCCATCGCGCGGCGGATGCCCTTGAGGCGGAAGTTGCCCAGCAGCTTGTTATCCCGCGCGAAGTGGCGCTCGCCCTGCAGCACCTTGATATCCACCGCCGTCTGGAAGGGCGCGGCGGTGGTGAAGATCTGGCTGTGGCGAGCGGGGATGGTCGTATTGCGGTCGATGAGCTTCGTGGCGACGCCGCCCACCGTCTCGATGGACAGGCTCAGCGGCGTGACGTCCATGAGGATGATATCCTGCACGGGCGAGGCGACGGACAGCCCGCTGCCGCCCTGCGGAATGGTGAGCTTGCCCGCCTGCAGCGCCGCGCCCATCGCCACGCACTCGTCCGGGTTCATGGCCTTGCTGGGGGTCTTGCCCGTCAGCCGCCTGACCATGTCCTGCACGGCGGGCATGCGCGTGCTGCCGCCGACGAGCAGCACCTGCGAGAGCTGGCCCATGGTCAGCGCGGCGTCGGTCATCACCTGATTGACCGGGCCGCAGGTGCGCTCCACCAGATCGCGCGTCATCGCCTCGAACTGCGCGCGCGTAACCGTAATATCCATATGATGCGGACCCGCATGATCCTGACAGAGGAAGGGCAGCATCACCTGCGCGCTCAGCTGGGAGGACAGCTCGCGCTTGGCCTTCTCCGCCGCCTCACGCACGCGCAGCATCGCAGGCGCGTCGCGCGTGAGATCGATCTTCTCCGTCCGGCGGAATTCCGCGACGAGATGATCGGTCAGCCGCGCGTCAAAGTCGTCGCCGCCAAGGTGGTTATCGCCGGAGGTCGCCAGCACCTCGATCACGCCGTCCCCGATCTCGATCAGCGATACGTCGAATGTACCGCCGCCAAGGTCATAGACGAGGATCTTCTGCGCCTGCCCGTGGTCAAGGCCGTAGGCAAACGCCGCCGCTGTCGGCTCGTTGATGATGC
>JAGBAV010000129.1 GCA_017938795.1 Clostridia bacterium | reverse complement strand
GTCTGCCGGCCATTTCCTCCGGTGTTGTTGAGGGCTTCGAAGGCTCCACTTCCACCCTGCGCGGCGCTGGCAACCCGTACGAGCTGGTGAAGAAGGTCGCTCTGACCAACCACCTGATCGCTACCCGTTGGCTGTTCATGCCGGAAGACCTCTATCAGTCCATCCCGGAGAAGTGGCGCAACATCATCGACGAGTGCGCTGTTGAGTGCGGCAAGTGGGAGCAGGAAACCTGCGCTGCTGCCGAGGCCGAAGAGATTGCGTTCATGGCTGAGCATGGCGTGACCTGGAACGAAGTTGACCTCGATGCCTTCACCGCTGCCTGCGCCCCGGTGTATGACTGGATCGTCGAAGAGTACGGCGCTGATCCGGAGCTCAAGGACAAGCTGGTCAAGCTGGTTCAGGATTACCGTGCTGCCAAGCAGTAATCAATTCCTGAAGGGCGATTCTTAGCAAATAATGAATTGGACTGCCCGGGTTTTTCTCGGGCAGTCCCTCTTCACGCAAGCTATAACTGAGGTTCAATCAATGAAGAAAAAGATTACACTCAAATTCATTCTGAAGAACCTTGATGCGATCGTGACCTCCGTGACGCTGCTTTCCTGCGTCATTCTGGTCAATACGAACATCATCATGCGTTACTTCTTCAGTGCGCCGATCAAGTGGAGCGAGGAGGTTGTTACCGGCCTTTTCGTGTGGACCTGCTTCATCGGCAGCGCTTATGCTTACCGTAAGCATGAGCATCTGGGCGTTGACATTCTGATCAAGTATCTGCCGTCCGGCGCGCGCCGCGTTGTCAGCTCCATCATGTCCGTCATCGAGCTGCTTGTTCTGATTATGCTGACCTGGATCAGCGCTGAATACTGCTATCATCTCGTGTTCTCCCGCAGCGGCGCCATTAAGCTGATGCTGACTGACTATCTGCGTATTCCGAAGATCTGGAACGGCATTGCTGTTCCGATCGGCTTTGGTCTGTCTACGTTCCATTCCATCAAGTTCATGATTAACCGTTTCCGCGGCATCGATGCGGATCACGACGACCCGGAGGGAGGCGAAAAGAATGACGTTGGAGTTTATTGAGCTGATTCCGATCATCATGGTTTTTGTCCTCTACTTCTTCGGCATGCCGATCGTCTATGCTCTTTTCGGCTCTACCTTCTTCTATTGCATGTTCATCGGCACGACTTCTCAGCCGTGGCTGATTCTGCAGAAGGTTATGAACTCCACGCAGTCCTTCTCCATGCTGGCGATTCCGTTCTTCATCATGTCGGGCTCTGTCATGAGCTATGGCGGCCTGAGCGAGAAGCTCATGGATTTCTGCGAGTGCGTCACCGGTCATATGAAGGGCGGCCTGGCGCAGGTCAACGTGCTGCTGTCCATGCTCATGGGCGGCTGCTCCGGCTCTGCGAATGCTGACGCCGCGATGGACGCCCGCATGCTCTGCCCGGAAATGGCAAAGCGTGGTTACTCCATGGCGTATGCTGCGGCCGTTTCCGCTGCGTCCTCGGCTTCCACGCCGGTTATCCCGCCGGGAGTCAACCTCGTCGTGTATGCGCTGATTGCGCAGGCGTCTCTGGGCCGCGTGTTTGCCGCCGGCTATGTTCCGGGCATCATGATGACCGTCGCCATGATGATCACCACCGCGATCATCGCTCACAAGCGCAACTATCCGCGTACCCGCGATAAGCTGCCGCCGATTAAGGTCATCCTTAAGCAGGCGCTGGTTTCTTTCTGGGGTCTGTTCTTCCCGTTCGGCATCATGATCGGTCTGCGTCTTGGCATGTTCACCCCGTCCGAGGGCGGCGCGTTCGCGGTTCTCTACGCGTTCATCGTCGGCAAGTTCATCTACAAGAAGCTGAGCCTGCGTGAGCATCTGATCCCGATTCTTCTGGAGTCCATCTCCGGTACCTCCGCGGTTGTTTTGATCATGGTTTCTGCCAATGTCTTTGGTCAGTATCTGACGATGATCAATCTGCCGAGGATTCTGGCCAGCGCCATCCTTGCCTTTACTTCCAACAAGCATGTCTTCTTCATTCTGGTCAACGTCTTCCTGCTGATCATGGGTATGTTCCTGGAGGGCGGCGCGGTTCTGATGATCACCACCCCGCTGCTGCTGCCGGTCGCCATGCAGATGGGTATCGATGTGTACCACTTCGGTCTCGTCGCGATCGTCAATATCATGATCGGCGGCCTGACTCCGCCGTTTGGATCCATGATGTTTACCGTCTGTGGTATCACGGGCACGCAGATTTCTGACTTCCTCAAGGAGATCTGGCCCTACATCCTGGCGCTGGTCATCGTGCTGATTCTCATCACTTACTGCCCGGTCCTGATCACCATCGTTCCGGATCTCATGTACGGCTAAGCTGCTCGATATTTTGAGCTGACAGGTCTGAGAGGCTCATTCGAGCCCTCAGACTTTTTCTGCATCTCCCGGAAGGGGAGGGCAAGAATCCATACGGAATTGGAGTTGCTATGATCCACTACCAGACCACTATGCAGCATACGGAGAAGACATTCGAACTTCTTGCGCATATGCAGTACGACCTTTTCTGCAAGGGGAATCAGGTTTCGCGTTCGCTGATCAGCACAGCCGCGCTGATCGTCGGCGTGCTGAATTTCACTGAGTGGTGGGGCGCGCTGCTGCTGCTTTACGGTTCGTTTATGATGTCCAGCAAGTACGCTTCAGCCAATCGTACTGCACATAAGATTGTGAAGGGAATCAAGGACGCCGGGCTCGAGTTTCCGGCCTCCCGCTATCTGTTCCGTGACAATGCGATGGAGATCATCGCCATGCCGGAGAATACGACGCTCGGCGAGCCGCTGGCCTACAGCGACATACCGGATATCGGCGAGGACGGGGATTATTTCTACATCTTCCGGAATCAGTACGGCGGATACATGATCCCCAAAAAGGAGCTGGGGAAGAAGGAGGACGAGTTCCGTGCTTTCATCGAGAGCAAAACGGGTAAGTCCTTCAAGATCAAGGCAGCCCCGATTGTGAAGCTGCTGCGCAATGCAGCGGCAAAAAAGTACAAACACTGAATGCAAAGGAGTAGACCAACATGGCTGATATTCTGATCATCGGTGCGGGCGTTACCGGCTGCGCCGTGGCGCGCGTTCTCAGCCGTTATGAGGCGAATATTACGGTTATCGATCGCGGCGCCGATATCGCCGAGGGCGCTTCCAAGGCGAACAGCGGCATCGTGCATGCCGGCTTTGATGCGAAGCCCGGCACGCTGAAGGCGAAGCTCAACGTCGACGGCGCGAAGATGTATCCCGCGCTGTGCGAGGAGCTCGGCGTACCGTACAGCCAGCCCGGCGCGCTGGTCATCGGCTTCACCGAGGAGGACCGCGCGACGCTGGAGAACCTCGTCCGTCAGGCGGAGCTCAACGACGTTCCGGGCTGCAGGCTTGTGGAGCGCGAAGAGATCCTGAAGATGGAGCCCAACACCAATCCTGAGGTGCTGTGCGCGCTGTATGCGCCGACCTCCGGCCTCACCAGCCCGTATGAGATGACCTTTGCGCTGGCCGATCATGCCGCCGTCAACGGCGTGAAGTTCGAGCTGGGTGAGGAAGTGCAGGGCGTGGCGAAGGGGAGCGACGGCAAGTGGCATGTGACCACCAGCAAGGGCGAGCGCGTGTGCGATATCCTCGTCAACTGCGCCGGCGTCGGCTCCGCGAATATCCACAACATGATGAACAGCGAGACGCTGCAGATCATCGACCGCCGCGGCCAGTATTACCTGATGGACCGCATGGCGAAGCTGCCATTCACGATGACCATGTTCCAGTGCCCGACCAAGATGGGCAAGGGTGTGCTCGTCTCCCCGACCGTGCACGGCAACCTGCTGCTCGGCCCGTCCGCCGAGGATATCCCGGATGAGCTGGATACGTCCACGACGGCTGACGGCCTCAAGTTCGTCCTCGACAAGAGCCGCCTGACCTGGCCGCAGGCCTCCCCGCGCGGCACGATCACCAATTTCTCCGGCATCCGCGCGCATGAGGCGAAGGGCGACTTCGTGATCGGCGCTGTCAAGGATCAGGAGAATGCCTACGAGACTGTCGGCATTGAGAGCCCGGGTTTGTCCGCTGCTCCTGCGATCGGCGAGATGCTCGGCACGCAGATCGCCGAG
The DNA here is from genome assembly GCA_017938795.1 of Clostridia bacterium. Classification (GTDB taxonomy): domain Bacteria; phylum Bacillota; class Clostridia; order Christensenellales; family Aristaeellaceae; genus Ventricola. The sequence goes on along the minus strand of JAGBAV010000129.1, from coordinate 15,657 downwards.
GAGATGGGTCTTGCCAAGAAGGCGGAGATCGTTCCCGCGATCAAGCGCCGCAAGCCCTTCCATGAGATGAACACCGAAGAGCGCGCCGCCGCTGTGGCGGAGAATCCGCTCTACGGCAACCTCGTCTGCCGCTGTGAAGTGGTCACCGAGGCTGAGATCCGCGATGCGATCCGCCGCCCCGTCGGCGCGACCACCATCGATGGCGTCAAGCGCCGCACCCGCGCCGGCATGGGCCGCTGCCAGGGCGGCTTCTGCAGCCCGCGCGTAGCGGAGATTCTCTGCGAGGAGCTGGGCATTTCCATGCTTGAGGTCACCAAGTGCGGCGGCGAGAGCAAGCTGCTCGTCAGCAGCATTCATGACGCGATGAAGAAGGAGGGCTGCTGATATGAATAAGAGACTTGTAGACGTCCTCGTTATCGGCGCCGGCCCTGCCGGTCTTGCAGCCGCCATCGCGGCGAAGGAAGACGGCATCGACAACCTGCTCGTGCTCGAGCGTGAGCATAACCCGGGCGGCATCCTGCGCCAGTGCATCCACAATGGTTTCGGTCTGCATCGTTTCAAGGAAGAGCTGACCGGCCCCGAGTATGCGCAGCGCGATATCGACAAGGCTAAGGAGATGGGCATTGAGATCCAGACGGATACGACCGTCCTGTCCGTGGACGGCGAGAATCATCTGGTTACCTGTGTCTCCAGCAAGCATGGCGTAGAGCTCATTGAGGCGAAGTCGATCATCCTCGCCATGGGCTGCCGCGAGCGTCCGCGCGGCGCGCTGGGCACCCCCGGCACCCGCTGCGCCGGCATCTATTCCGCCGGTACCGCGCAGAAGTTCGTCAACCTGGAAGGCTATATGCCCGGTAAGCGCGTCGTCATCCTCGGCTCCGGCGATATCGGCCTGATCATGGCCCGCCGCATGACGCTGCAGGGCGCGAAGGTGCTGGCCTGCGTCGAGCTGATGCCGTTCTCCTCCGGCCTGAACCGCAATATCGTTCAGTGCCTGAATGACTATGATATTCCGCTGTACCTGAGCCACACCGTCGTGGACATCAAGGGCCGCGAGCGCCTGACCGGCGTCACCGTCGCGAAGGTGGACGCCAACCGTCAGCCGATCCCGGGCAGCGAGATCGAGTTCGACTGCGATACGCTGCTGCTGTCCGTCGGCCTGATCCCGGAGAATGAGCTCTCCGAGGGCGCCGGCGTGAAGCTGAGCCCGCTGACCTCCGGTGCGGAGGTCGACGATGTCCTGCAGACCAATATCCCCGGCGTCTTCGCCTGCGGCAACGTGCTGCATGTGCATGATCTGGTCGACCATGTGTCCAATGAGTCCTTCAAGGCCGGCCATGCGGCCGCCGCCTATGCGAAGGGCCTGCTCGAGCGCGGTGAGACGATCGCTGTCCGCGACGGCGATGGCGTGCGCGGCACGGTTCCGCAGTTCATCCGCAAGGGCGTCAGCGAGGAAGTCGATCTGATGTTCCGTCCGTCCGGTGTGTTCCGCGGCGCGACCTGCATCGTCACCTGCGGCGACAAGGAGATCGCCCGCAAGAAGGCGATGATCTTCACCCCGGGCGAGATGGCCGTTGTGAAGCTCAAGCCTGAGATCGTGGCCGCCCTTGACGGCCCGGTGACCGTAAAGATTGAAAGGAGCTGACGAACATGGAAATTACGTGCATCAATTGTCCTGTCGGCTGCCGCCTGGACGTCACGCTTGAGGACGGCAAGGTCGTCTCCGTCACCGGCAATACCTGTCCGCGCGGCGTCGTGTACGCCAAGCAGGAGTGCGTCGATCCGCTGCGCATGGTGACGGCCGTCGTGCCGGTCGCCGGCAGCAATATGCCGCTGAGCGTCAAGACCAAGAGCCCCATCCCGAAGAAGCTCATCAATGCCTGCATGGAAGAGCTGGCGAACGTGCAGCTGACCGCGCCCGTCGCAGCCGGCAGCATTGTGATCGCCGATGTCTGCGGAACGGGCGTTGACGTCATTGCGACCAAGAGCGTGTAAGGCGGGGCGAGTGCAATGCCCGTCGAGACTGCGCTTCTGATGCTCGCGCTGGCGGCTGCGGCGGCCGTCTGGCTGTTCCGCAGGCGGAGGCATGAATTCCGCAGCGGGCAGCGCCAGGAGATGGTCGAGTGCGTGGTGGAATTCTACGACCGCCGGGAGACCCTGCCGCTGATCGACACTTTCTTTTCGAAGGAGAAGATCAGCGTGCTGGACTTCCGCAGGGATATCGACCGCTCCGGCGAGCATGACCGATTTATCAATACATACCGGCTGCGGCTGCCGGCGACGGTAGAACAGGCCGATCTGGTGAGCGGGCTGTCCGCCTTTGAGACGGTGCAGGCTGTTCATGTACGACCTTTATAAAGGGGTAGTTTGCAATGACTCATGAAGAAATCCGCGAGCGGCTCAGCGGCATCCGCTGCTTCCTGCTGGATATGGACGGCACCTTCTATCTCGGCGATAAGCTGATTGAAGGCTCGCTGGACTTTCTGGCAGCGCTGGAGCGCACGGGCCGTACGGCGAGATTCCTGACCAATAACTCCAGCAAGTCCGCGTCCGTGTATGCCAAAAAGCTGGAAAAGATGGGCGTTGACGAGAAGTATCGCGACGTCATGTCCTCTGCGCATGCGGCGGCGCGCTACTGCATGCAGACCTTCCCGGGGAAGAAGTGCTATCTGCTCGGCAATCCGATGCTGCGCGAGGAGCTCATTTCCATGGGCATGGAGCTGACGGAGGACGATGCGGACTACGTGCTGGTCGCCTTTGATACGACGCTTGATTATGCGAAGATGTGCAAGGTCTGCGACTACATCCGCTATGGCAAGCCGTACATCGCGACGCACCCGGACTATAATTGCCCGACGGAAACCGGCTTCATTCCGGATATGGGCGCGATCATGGCGTTCATCGAGGCGAGCACCGGCCGTAAGGCGGATGTGATCCTCGGCAAGCCGTACAAGGGCATCGTGGACGAGGCGCTTGCGCGCACGGGCTTTGCCCTTAACGAGATGGCGATGGTCGGTGACCGCCTGTATACGGATGTCGCCACCGGCGTTAACCACGGCATGACCGGCATCCTCGTTCTCTCCGGCGAGGCGACGATGGAGGATGTTGCTGTCTCCGACGTGAAGCCGCACCTCATTTTCAATCGTCTGGCGGATATGATTCCGTATCTGTAATCACGGCATATCCGCCTGAGCATACGCCCCGGTCTGCGCGCCTGCTGGCACGCAGGGAGGGAGAAAGGCATAGGCTGGCCGTGAATGACACGGCCGGCTGTGCTGTATGAAGTAAGGTGAAGACTATGCTGACTGGATATTCGCAATTCGGCGAAATGCTCTCGATGGGTGATATTATCTTCAGGCTGTTTGTGGCGGTGTTTATCGGTGCGATCATCGGTATTGACCGTGAGATCAAGAACAGACCTGCCGGCATGCGCACGCATGTGCTGGTCGGCGTCGGCGCAGCGGTGATTGCGATCATCGAGCATCAGACGATCAGCTATGTGCTGGGGCTGAATGCAAGCGGGATCATCAACGTGAGCGCGGGGCGCATCACCTCCACCGTCGTATCGGGCGTGGGCTTTCTCGGCGCGGGCACAATCGTCATGGCGGACCGCAAGATCTCCGGCCTGACGACGGCGGCGTCGCTGTGGTGCATGGCCTGTATCGGCCTTGCCTCCGGCTATGGTTTCGCATCCATCGCTCTGGCGGCGGGTATCATCGTGCTGATCGTGCTCAGGCTGCTTCAGCGCATCGTGCATGTGCACACGCTCAAGAAGCTGGAGGTGAAGTTTGTCCATCGTATGGAGACGCTGACCTTCCTCAACGAGCAGTTTGCCAAGATGGGCGTCAAGATTCTGGACGTTGACTTCCATGCAGAGAACAGGCCGGAGGGCAACCTCTATACCAATCTGTATACGCTGTCCATGTCCAGCCATACGCGCTACGTCGATATTATCGCGACGCTGTCGGAGTATGAGAACATCAGCGCCGTTCGCACAAGGAATATCTGATTCATTGACTGCGTGTATACCACAGCCCGCTTTCCGGCTATGCCGGGAGGCGGGCTTTTTCTGTGGTTAATGGATATAGATAATGAACAGAATATGATGGGTTGTGGAAAAATGGTGCGGAATATGATATGATAATACATATACAGGGAGGCGCGGATATGAAGGTCGGATTGGTACTTGAAGGCGGCGCAATGCGCGGCATGTATACGATGGGTGTTCTGGATGCGATGATGGACGACGGGTTTATGCCCGACGGCCTTTTTGGTGTATCGGCTGGCATCCTCTTCGGCGTCAATCTGCTGTCCCATCAGAGGAGCCGTGCTCTGCGGTACAATCAGCGGTTTATGGGCGATCCGCGCAACTGCGGCCTGAGGTCGCTGCTCACCACGGGCAATATCATCAATAAGGAGTTTGCCTATTACAGGATCACGAAGGAATTTGATATATTCGATGAGGCGACCTTTGAAAAGAACAATAAGGAGACGGTCGCTGTCGTCACCAATTTACGCACGGGCGGGGCGGAGTATATCAACATCAATCATGTCCTTGATCAGATGGAAGTGCTGCGCGCATCCTCCTCGATGCCGTTTGTCTCCCGGTCTGTGGCGATCGGGGATGAATGGTATCTGGATGGCGGCGTAGCGGAGAGCGTCCCGTATGAGGAGTGCTTCCGCCGCGGGTATGACAAGGTGATCATCGTGCTCACGCAGCCGAAGACCTATGTCAAGAGCCCCATGAAGCAGGGGATGATCCGCCTGTTCTATGGAAGGCACAAGGCGTTTGCCCGCGCGCTGCAGGAGAGGCATAATGTCTATAACCGCCAGCAGAAGGAGATTGAGCAGCTGGAGCGGGAGGGCAGGGTGTTTGTCATCCGTCCTGAGGCGGCGCTTGATATCAAGCGGCTGGAGACCGACCCGCTGCGCATGGCCGCTGTTCATGCCATCGGTCTTGCTGACGGCCGCGCGCGCCTTGCGGCGATGCATGCCTATCTGCGCGGATGACAGATTTTCAGGTTTGGAAGAAGATATGCTTTCCCTCTTTTCTTTTGCTGCAAACAATGCTATAATAGATCGAATTAAAGAAGCCTTTAATTCGATCCCGTGAGGTCGGCAAGGCAGCAATATGCATGAAGGTCCTGAGGGACTTTGTTTGCCCTGTTCCGATTGATGGGACAGGGCTTTTGTTATGTGAATCTTCCTGCAGAATAGCGGATGAGGCTGCAGAGCGGGAGGGTTTACGGCGCTCTGTTGGTGACGCCGCCGGCGGTATGCCGGTTTGCTTTGTGTTGATACGATGAAAAGGGGGCTGAGTACGTGACCGATGCATTTGAATTCAAGGCACATATCATGGATGAACGCGCCATGCAGCGCGCACTGATGCGCATTGCGCATGAGATCATTGAGAATAACCGGGGCGTCGAAGGGCTGACGCTGGTCGGAATCCAGCGCAGGGGCGTGACGCTCGCGCGCATGCTCCGCGATATGATTGAGCAGGTGGAGGGGATCCGCCTCCCGATGGGCGAATTGGATATCACCTTCTACCGGGACGACCTGTCCATCCTGCAGCAGCATCCTGTGGTCAACGCGACAAATCTGCCCTTTCAGGTGCAGAATGCGAAGATCATCATGGTGGACGATGTGCTCTACTCCGGCAGGACGGCGCGCGCGGCGATGGACGCCATCTGCGATATGGGCCGCCCGTCCCTGATTCAGCTGGCGGTGATGGTGGACCGCGGTCATCGGGAGCTGCCCATCCGCGCGGACTATGTCGGAAAGAATCTGCCCACCAGCAAAAGCGAGATGGTCGGCGTGCATGTGCCCGAGTTTGACGGCGAGATGAACGTCATGCTCTACGAGAAGAAGTGACGAGAAAGGCGAGTGAACCTGTGAATCTCAAGAGAAAAGACCTGCTGGGCCTTGACGGGGTAAGCCGCGAGGAGATCACCGGCATCCTTGACACAGCGATGATGATGCGTCAGGTCGTGCGCTCCAATAACAAGAAGACGGCGCACCTGCAGGGCAAGTCCATCGTGACGCTGTTCTACGAGAATTCCACCCGTACGCGCATGAGCTTTGAGCTGGCGAGCAAGTACATGTCCGCCGCTGCGGCGAATATCTCTGCGAGCGCGTCGAGCGTGGCGAAGGGCGAGACGCTGATTGATACCGGCGTGACGCTTGACCAGATGGGCACGGATGTGATCATCATCCGCCATCCGATGTCCGGCGCGCCGGCGCTGCTGGCAAAGCATGTGCGCTCGAGCATCATCAACGCAGGCGACGGCATGAACGAGCATCCGACGCAGGCGCTGCTGGATATGATGACCATGCGCGAGCATCTGGGCAGCCTTGACGGCATCAAGGTCGCTATCTGCGGCGATGTCATGCATTCCCGCGTGGCACGCAGCAACATCTACGGCCTGACGACGATGGGCGCGAAGGTTGTGCTCTGTGCGCCGCCGACGCTGATTCCCGTTCATATTGAGAAGCTGGGCTGCACGGTTGCGCCGACCATCGAGGACGCCTGCGAGGGCGCAGACGTCGTGATGGGCCTGCGCATCCAGCGCGAGCGCCAGCAGAAGGGCCTCTTCCCGTCCGTTGCCGAGTACTGCGACAACTGGGAGATCACGCCCGAGCGCGTCGCGTTAGCGAAGAAGCATGCGCTGGTCATGCACCCGGGCCCGATGAACCGCGGCGTGGAGATCGCATCCAGCGCGGCGGACGGCCCGCAGTCCGTCATCACCCAGCAGGTGGAGAGCGGCGTGGCCGTGCGCATGGCGCTGCTCTACATGCTGACCCGAAAGGAGGGCCAGTTCTGATGCTTGCAGTATATGATAAGACGATCATCCGCGGCGGCCGTGTAGTCGACCCGGCGAGCGGCATTGACGCCGTCTGCGATCTGCTGATTGAGAATGGCCGCATCGCTGCCATCGGCGAGAACCTGCCCTGCGAGGAAGCGAATGTCATCGACGCGGCGGGCAAGGTGGTTGCCCCGGGCTTCATTGATATGCACTGCCATTTGCGTGATCCCGGTCAGGAGTACAAGGAGGATCTGGTCTCCGGCACGAAGTCTGCGGCGCGCGGCGGCTTCACGGGCGTGTGCTGCATGCCCAATACCAGACCGGTCAACGACAATGCCTCCGTCACCCGCTATATCATCGAGAAGGCGCAGCTGCGCGGCAGCGGCGTGCATGTGTACCCGGTCGGCGCGATCTCCAAGGGCCTTGAGGGCACAGAGATGGCGGAGATCGGCCGCATGAAGCAGGCCGGTATCATCGCCATCAGCGACGATGGAAAGCCGGTGAAGAACTCCAACCTGCTGCGCCTTGCGATGCAGTATGCGGATTACTTTGGCGTATTCATCATGAGCCACAGCGAGGACAAGAACCTCGTGGGCGACGGCGTGATGAACGAGGGCTACATGTCCACGAAGCTGGGCCTGCCGGGCATCACCCGCGCGGCGGAGGAGGTCATGATCGCGCGCGATATCCTCGTCGCCGAGGCGGAGGGCAAGCGCATTCACCTCTGCCATGTGTCCACGAGGGGCGGCGTGCAGCTGGTGCGCGAGGCGAAGAAGCGCGGCGTGCGCGTGACGGCGGAGACTGCGCCGCATTACATCGGCGCGACGGACGAATGGGTCGCCGGTTATGACAGCAACTGCCGCGTGAACCCGCCGCTGCGCGAGGAAGAGGATCGCCTTGCCTGCATCGCCGGCTTGTGCGACGGCACGCTTGACGCGATCGCGACGGATCATGCGCCGCATCATCAGGATGAGAAGCGCGTGGAATTCCACATTGCGGCCAGCGGCATCAGCGGTTTTGAGACTGCGTTCTGCGTGAGCTATACCGAGCTGGTGAAGAAGGGCTATATGAGCTTGTCTCAGCTGATTGAGAAGATGAGCGCCGCGCCGGCGAAGCTGCTGGGCGTGGAGGGCGGCAGCCTCGCCGTCGGCAGCGCGGCGGACGTCGTCGTGCTGGACCCGGAGCGCGAGCTTACGGTTGATGCGGAGGCGTTTGCCTCCAAGGGGCATAATACCCCGTTCCACGGAAAGACGTACAGCGGCGCGGTCTGCATGACGATGGTCGGCGGGCGCGTCATCTACGAAGAAGCCTGAACACAGCAGAAGCAAACAACAGAGGAGGACAACACTATGCATATTATGGACACGCTTTACGCCCGCATCAGCGAAATGAAGAACCCGACCGTCGCCGGTCTGGATACGCGCATTGAGTACCTGCCGCAGTCCTTTATCGATGAGATCATGCCGCAGGGCATCACCTGCCTGGAGGATGCTGCCGAGGCCGTGTATCAGTACAACGTCCGTCTGGTTGACGCGCTGTATGACATCGTGCCGGCGGTCAAGGTGCAGGTCGCCTATTATGAGATGTACGGCGCTGCGGGCATGGTCGCCTTTGAGAAGACCATGGCCTATGCGAAGAGCAAGGGCATGATCGTCATGGCGGACGTCAAGCGCAATGATATCGGCGCGACGGCTGCCTGCTACGCCAATGCCTATGTCGGCCTGACCGACACGCCGTTTGGCAAGGTGAAGCCGTTCTCCTCCGATATTGCGACGATCAACCCGTACCTCGGCGTGGACGGCATCAAGCCGTTCGTGGACGCCTGCGCGGAGAATGGCACCGGCGTCTATGCGCTGGTGAAGACCAGCAACAAGTCCTCCGGTCAGCTGCAGGATCTGCGCTATGAGGATGGCCGCACGCTGTATGAGGCCGTCGCGGATCTGGTGGAGGAGTGGGGCGAGGAGACCCGCGGCGAGACCGGCTATTCCGTCATCGGCGCTGTCGTCGGCGCGACCTATCCGGAGCAGGGCACCGCGCTGCGCGCGCGTATGCCGCATACCTTCTTCCTCGTGCCGGGCTACGGCGCGCAGGGCGCGACCGGCAAGGACATCACCGGCTGCTTCGACGCGAACGGCAATGGCGCGATCGTGAATGCGTCCCGTTCCATCCTGACCGCGTGGAAGAAGCGCGAGGGCGTGGCCTTTGACGTCGCCGCGCGCGACGAGGCGCTGCGCATGCGTGAGGATCTGTGCCAGAGCCTCGCTGCGATGGGCAAGGAGATCAAGTAAACCGGCTGCGCCGAAATCGCTCTGTATGTATGGATGCATGCAGAGCGGGCGAGGCGTACAGAAGAAATGGGAGTATGAATATGCAAGAGATTCGTGCAAAGGTGCTGTCCTGTGAGCCGCTGGCCGCAGGGCTGATCCGGATCATTCTCCATGCGCCGGAGATCGCCGCGCAGGCGAAGGCCGGTCAGTTCATCCACATGCTCGTGCCGGATCATGCGCATGTACTGCGCCGCCCGATCAGCCTGATGGCCTTTGATAAGGAGGCCGGCACGCTGACGCTGGCCATCCAGCCCAAGGGCAGCGGCACGCAGATCATCTGTGCGATGAAGCCGGGCGACGAGATCACCTGTCTGGGCCCGCTGGGCACAGGATTTGACGGTGCAGGCGCGCAGACGATCTATTTCGTCGGCGGCGGCGTGGGCGTTGCGCCGATCTGCGGCGCGATGGATGCGTATGCGACGGAGACGTCTCATGCGTTCTTCGGCTTCCGCGGCGCGCAGTATGCCTACGGCATGACGCAGGCTCCCTGCGCGGTGTCCGCTGTCAGCGACGACGGCACGCTGGGGGAGAAGGCGCTGGTCACCAAGCCGCTGCTTGAGAAGATCGGCGAGAAGCGCCCCGATCTGATCATGGCCTGCGGCCCGACCCCGATGCTTGCCGCCGTGCAGAAGATCGCGCTGGAGCAGGGGATCCCCTGCCAGCTCTCGCTGGAGGAGCGCATGGGCTGCGCAATCGGCGCATGCCTTGGCTGCAATGTGAAGATCGTCGCAGAGGACGGCAGCTGGACGTATCAGCGCGTCTGCAAGGATGGCCCGGTATTTGATGCAAAGGTGGTGGACATGCATGGCTGATCTCTCCCTGAATCTGTGCGGCGTACACCTCAAGAATCCGATCATCGCGGCGAGCGGTACGTTCGGCTTTGGCCGCGAGTATGACGAGCTGTACGGCATCAGTGCGCTTGGCGGCATTTCTGTCAAGGGCCTGTGCCTTGGCGGGCGCATGGGCAACCCGCCATCCCGTCTGACCGAGACGCCCAGCGGCATGCTCAACTGCGTCGGCCTGCAGAATCCCGGCATCGAGAGCTTTATCGAGCATGACCTGCCGTGGCTGCTGACCAAGGATGTGGCGGTGATCGCCAACTTCTTCGGTACGTCTATTGACACCTATTGTCAGGCGGCGGAGGCCTTTGCGCCGACGGGGGTCCATATGCTGGAGATGAATATCTCCTGCCCGAATGTGCATGACGGCGGCGTGGCCTTCGGCGTGAAGCCGGAGAGCGTATATGAGATCACCAAAGCCGTCAAGCAGCATGCAAAGCAGCCGCTGATCGTGAAGCTCACGCCGAATGTCTCCGATATCACGGAGAATGCGCTGGCGGCGCAGGAGGCCGGCGCGGACGCCATCTCCCTGATCAATACGCTGACGGGCATTGCTGTGGACGTCCACAGGAGGAAGATGATCCTCTCCAACAACACAGGCGGTCTGTCCGGCCCTGCTGTGCGGCCGGTTGCGCTGCGCATGGTCTGGCAGTGCGCCAAAAAGGTCAGCATCCCGATCATCGGCCTTGGCGGTATCGAGTCGGGTGAGGATGCTGCGGCGTTCATGCTCTGCGGCGCGCAGGCCGTGCAGGTCGGTACGGCGAACTTCACCGATCCCTTTGCCTGCCCGCGCATCGCGAGGGAGCTCGGCGAGTACTGCGACGCGCAGGGCGTTGCAAACGCGCAGGAGATCGTGGGCACGCTTAAGTCCTATTGATGCTCAGCTGTCGGAGGATAGCCTTCGGCAGCTTTTGACTTGCAGGGAATCGCGCAGCATCCGGGGCGGCGGATACGGTGAAGCATAAGCAAGGAGAGATGTTTGCGAGCCAGATGGCCGCCGGTTGTTTTGATACGATGAAGGATTTGCCTCTGCTGCTGCGTCTGATATGCAGCGGGATGAAGGAGGAATGATGACGATGAGACGACTGCTGACGGTTCTGCTGGGGCTGTGCGTCCTGATGGGTGCATACGCGAAGGCGGAGGCGGGCTGCGATCCTGTGAGCGCATGGACGATCCGCGAGGTGGATACATTCGCGCAGCCGCTGCCCGGCGCAGAGGATGGCGGGATGCTCGCAGCTTCCTGCAAGGTGCAATGGCTGGATACGCAGGATGGCTGGGCGCATGTGATTGCGCAGGGCGGACTGGAATGCTATGTGCCGGAGGATGCCCTGACGCTGGACCGTGTGTTTGACTTCAGCGGCCTGCCGGCGAATTGCGGTGAATGGTTCTATGACGGTGAATTGCGCATATCGCCGGACGGGGGACTGATCCTGACGATCAGCATCAGGCAGGAGAAGGATCGCGTTAACATGACCGGCGAGGCTGAACTCGTGTGCTTTGAGGTGATCGATGCAGAGACGGATGAACTGATCTGCCGGGCATATCCGGAGCAGGGCGATGGCGGTCCTGTATACCGCGGAGAGGGTATCCTCGCCGGGGGCGCTGCGCTGGTTGTGCGGCCGATGTACACGCATGACGGATACGCAGTATCCATTGAATGGTAAAGAGAAACGGCGTCAGAGCTGCAATGCTCTGACGCCGTTTGTTATGGCTCCTCCCAGTCAAGGAAGGCTGTGCCGAGAAAGATGGGCGACTGGCCTGCGATGATCCCGCTGAGCGAGGATTTCAGCGAAGGGGGCCGCGTTTCGGGCAGGGAGGGAATATCTTCGATCGGGATGAAAACGCTCTCCAGCATGAAGCGATCCGGCTCTGAGGGGATGCTGCGCTGCCCCTCCTCGATCTCCGCGAGGAAGATGTGGAAAATACAGTGTGCATAGCCCGGATGCGCCTCGCGCATGCGTGGATGGGTGTAGATTTCCTCGGCAAGCGCGGCGAAGCGGAGACTATTCACTGCATAACCTGTCTCTTCGAGCACCTCACGCCTGACAGCATCCTCCAGCGTTTCATACTGGCGCTGACCGCCGCCGGGCAGATCATAGTAGATGCGCCCATCTGTATGCGTGCAGCGGTTGAGGAGGACACAGCCGTCGCGGATGATGATCGCCTTTGCTGCGCAGCGGATGGACATAAAGACAGCCCCCTTCTGTAAATATGACCGGAGAAGAAATGCCGCCTCCCGGGGGAGACGGCACAGGACGGGCATGATCTGACGCGTGCCTTATTCGCCTTCGATGACGGCAAGCATCAGAATACCGATGATAATAATGAAGATGAAGGCATACTGCTTCTTGGTCAGCTTCTCCTTCAGGAAGATGCGGGACAGAATCAGCGAAACCACGCACACGGCGGAGATGATCGGGGCAGCGATGGCGCCGTTGCCGCTGGCCATGGCGTAGACGTAGGTCAGCTGACCGGCGGTCTCGCAAACCGCAGCCAGAGCCTTGTCCTTCTGCTCGACGAGGCCGCCGAACTGGACGCCCTTCACATTCATGTAGATGAACATCACAAGGCCCACCAGAGCGAAGGTCAGCTCATAGGAGGTGTTGGCGATCAGCTCAATGGTGTCCTCCGTCGCGCCGACGGCCAGCAGGGGGCTGGTTTCCATCTCGAGGAAGTAGATATCCAGCACGCAGCCGAAGGCGTCGATAAACGCATAGAGGAAGGGCATGCAGAAGGCGGTGATGGCCAGCTTCTTGCCAAGGCGCTGACGGCGCAGCAGGTCGCCGCTGTTCTCCAGGAAGCCGATGCCCACAACGCCGACGGCGATGATGCCGATGGCCACCCAGACCATGGCGTCCAGCCGGTCGCCGAGGAAGAGCACGCACATCAGGGAGCACATGGCGCCGGAGGTGTTCTCAATGGGATCGGAGATGGATTCCTCGATGAATCGCATGCCGAAGAAGGAGAACGCCATCGACAGGATATAGCAGGCAGATACGGGCAGGTAGGTCACAAGGTAGCTGAGGCTGTATGTGAAGTCCTCCGTCAGCAGCGTGAACACCGCATGGATGCCCATCACCAGACCGACCATGACGCAGATCTTCAGGTGGGAGTACTTTTCGCGTTCTACAGCGCCCTTCTTGTAGAACAGCTCCGCCAGACCCCACAGCAGGGTTGTCGCCAGTGTGTATACAAGCCACATAGATTGAGTTCCTCGCTTTCGTGAGTGATATCGGAATCGCAGGAGCGTGCCATACGCCGCCTGCGGTTCAGCCTTGTACAGGGGATCAGAGCGTGACCAGACCGGCCTCCACCATCTTCTGCAGGCTCATGAGGATACCAAGCTTGGCGTGATACCACGTCAGGCCGCCCTGGAAGTAGACGGCAAACGGCTCGCGGATCGGGCCGTCGGCGGAGAGCTCGATGGAGGAGCCCTGAATGAATGCGCCGGCCGCCATGATGACATCGTTGTCATAGCCGGGCATCGCCCACGGCACGGGCGTCACATAGCTGTCCACCGGGGCGGCCGCCTGAATGCCGGCGCAGAAGGCGACCATTGCCTCCTCGCTGCCCAGCTCGACGGCCTGAATGATGTCGTGGCGGGATTCGGTGCTGTTGGGCACGCAGCGGTAGCCGAGCTTCTCGTAGATGTTCGCGGCGAAGATCGCGCCCTTGAGCGCGCCGGCAGTCACCGTCGGCGCAAGGAAGAAGCCCTGATAGAGGGAGGTCATCAGGCCGAGATTTGCGCCGACCTCCTGACCCAGACCCGGGGCGGAGAGGCGATAGGCGCAGCGCTCGACGCACTTCGCCGTGCCGCAGATATAGCCGCCGATCGGGGCGAGACCGCCGCCCGGATTCTTGATCAGGGAGCCGACGATCATATCCGCGCCCATATCGCTGGGCTCAATAGGTTCAACGAATTCGCCGTAGCAGTTGTCCACCATGCAGATGATGTCGCTGCGGATGCCTTTGATGAAAGCAATCAGCTCGCCGATCTGCTGAACGGACAGCGTGGGGCGGGTGGCATAGCCCTTGGAGCGCTGGATGGTGACCATCTTGGTCTGCGGCTTGATCTTTGCGCGGATGCCCTCATAATCGATGGAGCCGTCCGGAAGGAGCGCGACCTCGTCGTAGGTGACGCCGTATTCCGCAAGGGAGCAAGTGCTCTTGCGGATGCCGATGACCTCCTCGAGCGTGTCATACGGGCGGCCGACGGGGGAGAGCAGCTCGTCGCCGGGGAGCAGATTGGCGCTCAGCGCGACGGCGAGAGCGTGCGTGCCGCAGACGATGCTCGGGCGGACGAGTGCGGCCTCGGTGTGGAAGGTGTCGGCATAGACGCGCTCGAGCGTGTCACGGCCGGTGTCGTTGTAGCCATAGCCCGTGGTGCCGGCGAAGCAGCCTGCATTCACGCGGTTCTTCTGCATGGCGGCAATGACCTTGCCCTGATTGTATTCGGCAGTGCTGTCGATCGCATCAAATCGCTCGCGCAGGGAGGCAAGAACCTCCTCGCCGAAGCGGTATACCTTTTCGCTGATGCCCAGCTGGGCATACATCTGCATGTTATCCATATTCTTTACCCTTCTTTTCCGATCTGGCTGAGTATCTTTGCGGCGAGCTCGCTGAGGACCTCCGGCTTGGTGACGATCATGCCATTTTCCTCATCGCCAAGGATGAGGAGTGTATCGCCCGGCTTGATGCCGTAGAATTCCCTCGCATCCTTCGGGATGACGATCTGCCCGCGGTCGCCGACTTTAGCTGTTCCGAATATGTGCCGGGCCTTGTTCATGCCCAGTATGTGTTTGCCTCCGGCCAAAGCGCAGCCTCCTTCTGAATCACACTTTTCACATTTTTCACACGGGATGGAGTATACCAAAGGGGATGAGCCTCTGTCAAGCGCAGATATCATGAAATTGGCCTCTGCGTTGCAGACAAACTGAACAATATAATAGGAAGGGGATGCGGGAGTGACGGGTTTGACGAAATGGAAAAGAAAAACGAAAAAAACGGTTGACAACCGGCGAAGGATCATGTATAATACAACTCGTGCCTGAGATGAGAGCAGATGTTCCATCGGAGTGTAGCGCAGCTTGGTAGCGCACGTGCTTTGGGAGCATGGGGTCGGGGGTTCGAATCCCTTCACTCCGACCATTTCTCAGTACGAATCGTGGCCCCGTGGTCAAGAGGTCAAGACACCGCCCTTTCACGGCGATAACAGGGGTTCGATTCCCCTCGGGGTCACCATTTTCTAAACATGTTGGTACTTCAGGGGCCTTTAGCTCAGTGGTCAGAGCAGGCGGCTCATAACCGCTCGGTCCGGGGTTCGAAACCCTGAAGGCCCACCATTATACGGCGCGGTAGTTCAGTCGGTTAGAATGCCAGCCTGTCACGCTGGAGGTCGAGGGTTCGAGCCCCTTCCGCGTCGCCATTTTCTTTCTTCGCTCGTTTTACCATTGAGACCACGCTGGCGTAGCTCAATTGGCAGAGCAGCTGATTTGTAATCAGCAGGTTGGGGGTTCGATTCCCTTCGCCAGCTCCAACTTCATATGGGTAGGTTCCCGAGTGGCCAAAGGGAGCAGACTGTAAATCTGCCGTCACAGACTTCGATGGTTCGAATCCATCCCTGCCCACCATCTTTTCGCGGGAATGGCGGAATTGGCAGACGCGCTAGATTCAGGTTCTAGTGAG
>JAGBAV010000128.1 GCA_017938795.1 Clostridia bacterium | reverse complement strand
GCGCGATGCCGCGCTTGCCGTCGAGCATGATCTGGTTGATCAGCTTGGTGATGAGCGTGGTGCCGTACACCGGATCCGGCAGCACTTCACGCTTCGGTACAAATCCACGTCTCGGCATGGGTTTACCTCCTGGAATTGTCGTGGGGCTGAGAGCGAATCATCAGCTCCTGTTTTCTTGCAGCATGGCCCGATCGGCCGCAGCCTGCCGCCTCAGCAAAAGCGGCTTCCGCTGCGGATCTAGCACACGGTCCTGCCCGCAAAGCGCCTCGTGCGCTGTTCCAACACGCACGGTTTGCTTTGCTTCGCGACCGGCCACCCGACCCGGACCGACGACACCTCCGATACTGGGAGGGCGCCACTAAAAGTATCTACCCCTGAAGAACCCTGTGAGGATTACTTCTTCGGGCGCTTCGCGCCGTACTTGGAGCGGGCCTGCATACGCTTGGCCACGCCGGCGGCGTCGAGGGCGCCGCGGATGATGTGGTAGCGGACGCCAGGGAGGTCACGGACACGGCCGCCGCGGATGAGCACGACAGAGTGCTCCTGCAGGTTGTGGCCGATGCCGGGGATGTAGCAGGTACCTTCGACTCCGTTCGTCAGGCGAACGCGGGCGATCTTACGCAGCGCAGAGTTCGGCTTCTTCGGCGTGGTGGTCTTGACAGACAGGCACACGCCGCGCTTCTGCGGGCACTTCTGCAGGATGGGCGCGGTCGGCTTGACAGCGATCGCTTTTCTTCCGTTGCGGATCAACTGGTTGATCGTAGGCATGGAAGCACCTCCTATGTTTCTTCTCTAAAATCTTGGAACACTTGCTTGCTGATATATCTATATGAACCCGCTCATGGGGGCCATATCAAAAGGGATGATCGGCAGTCCAGGCGGCGCACACGCGCCAAAAGAGCCGGCCCGCCGGTCAGCGGCCGGATCCCTCTTTTGCAGCGCAGGCTTACTTGAGCAGGCCGGCGGCTGCAGCCTTGACGTCAATACCGCATGCGCGGCCGAGCTTCTCCATGCTCTCCACCTGCTGGCAGGGGATGTTCATGTCATAGCAGCGGTCGACGACACGCTTGGTCAGCAGCAGATCCGCATCGGCGGCCACAAAGGCACGGGCGATTTTGCCCTCGTCAAGGGCGCGCAGCAGCTGCTTGGTACCGACTACCCGTCGGTCGACGTCGGCAAGACCTTCATGCATAATTGAATCTTCCTTTCTCGTCTTCTGTGCATAGCTATCCTACGGACAGAATGCACAGCAAACACGATTATCATACCATCCAACGATGAATCTGTCAATGAATAATTAAGCGATTTTCTATATTTTACATCGGAAATTTAACACTTTCACGCCGCTTTGCGCCTCAGATTTAATCCCCTTCACCACACGGTTGACCCATGTTCACGAATCGCGCCGCAGAGCAGAAAAAAACGCCCTCTCCTTATCCGGAGAGAGCGAAAACGCACGCTTACAGTTCGCGCAGCGCATCCACCAGCGCCGTC
This sequence comes from Clostridia bacterium, assembly GCA_017938795.1. Classification (GTDB taxonomy): domain Bacteria; phylum Bacillota; class Clostridia; order Christensenellales; family Aristaeellaceae; genus Ventricola. The sequence continues at coordinate 20,383 of JAGBAV010000128.1, read as the reverse complement.
TTGCCGCTGGTCTTTTCATCCTTCATCTTGATGATGCGCGCCGGTACGCCGGCGACCACAGCGCCCGCAGGGACGTCCCTCGTGACAACGGCGCCCGCCGCAACGACAGCGCCGTCCCCCACGCTCACGCCCTCAATGATCACCGCGTTCGCGCCGATCATGACGTTGTCACCGACGGTGACAGGCTTTGCGCTGGGCGGCTCCACGACGCCGGCAATCACAGCGCCCGCGCCGACATGGCTGTTCCTGCCGATCATCGCGCGGCCGCCGAGCACGACGCCCATGTCGATCATTGTGCCCGCGCCGATCACCGCGCCGATATTGATGATCGCGCCCATCATGATGACAGCCCCGTCGCCGATCTCCACGCGGTCGCGGATGATCGCACCCGGCTCGATGCGCGCGTTGATGTGCTTGATATCCAGCAGCGGCAGCGCGCTGTTGCGGCGGTCGCTTTCGATGACGATGTCCTCAATGGCGTCGCTGTTCGCTGCCAGCACAGGCTCAATATCGGCATAGTCGCCGATGACGATCATATCTGCGCCGGTGAACACATGGCAGTTTTCAAAGCTGAGCGGTCTGCCCGTCCGGATGTAAGCCTTCACAGGCGTCGTCTTCTTCGCGGTGCGGATGGTTTCGATAATTTCATGCGCGTCTATATCAGATTCCCCCAAAGAGCACGTCTTCCATATTATACAGGCCGGGCTTCGCCCCGACGGCAAACGCCGCCGCCCTGAGCGCGCCGCGCGCAAAGATCTCGCGGCTGTCTGCCCTGTGGCGCAGCTCGATCTCCTCCAGCTGCCCGAAGAAATGCACGCTGTGCTCGCCCGCGACCGTGCCGCCGCGCAGCGCATGCATGCCGATCTCCCTGCCGCGCGCGCCGGGTCTGCCCTCGCGCCCGTTCACAACGGCATAGCTGCCGTCCGGGTCAACGCTTGCAAGCAGCGCCTTGGCCGTGCCGCTGGGCGCGTCGGCCTTCTGGTTATGATGCGTCTCAACGATCTCAATGTCAAAATCCTCTCCAAGCGCCTCGGCAGCCATCCTCGCAAGGCGGCAGAGCACCGTCACGCCGGTGGAGAAGTTATTCGCCCAGACGATCGGGATCCTCTCCGCAGCCGCGCGGATCGCGTCGCCCTGCGCTGCGTCAAGCCCGGTTGTGCCGATGACCAGCGGCAGCCCGCGCTCAAGCGCCGTCTGAAGCAGCATATTCAGGTTCCCCGGGTAGGAGAAGTCGATCGCGACGTCAATATCCGCGATCTCCCCCAGCGTATCGCAGTCGCCCGGGCCCACAAAGCCCGCAGCCTCAAACCGCTTGTCCTTCACGCAGAGCGAGGCAATCATCTGTCCCATCTTGCCGTTGCCGACAAGGCCGACGCGGATCATGCCAGCACCTCCAGCGCGCGGCGCACCGTCTCGCGGCCTGCCTCGGAGATCTCGCACAGCGGCAGGCGGTAGCCGCCCACGTTCATGCCCAGCTGGTTCATGGCTTCCTTCACCGGGATCGGGTTGACCTCGCAGAACAGCGCGTTGATCAGATCCAGATACTGAAGCTGGAGCTGCCTCGCCCTCGCGACATCGCCCGCGTTGAAGCTGGCGACCAGATCATGGCACTGCTTCGGGCAGATATTCGCCCAGACGGAGATCACGCCGCAGCCGCCGAGGCTGAGCACCGGCAGGATCATGTCGTCATTGCCGGAGAACAGGCAGAAGTCCTCATTCACCAGCTTTGCAATCTTCGCGGTGTAGCTGATGTTGCCGCTCGCCTCCTTGATTCCGGCGACATTCGGGTGCTTCGCCAGCCGCGCCACGACGGACGGGGAGATCGAGCAGCCCGTGCGGCCGGGCACATTGTAGAGGATGATCGGCATGTCGACGGTATCGGCGACCGCCGCAAAATGGCGGTACATGCCCTCGTCGTTCGCCTTGTTGTAATAGGGGGCGATCAGCAGCAGGCCGTCCGCGCCGAGGTCGTGATACTTGCGGCTCTTCTCCAGCTGGGTCTGCGTGCTGTTGGAGCCCGCGCCGCAGATCACGGGAATGCGGCCGTTCACCGTCTCAATCACGCAGGCGGCGACCTCGTCATCCTCCTCATGGCTCATGGTGCTCGACTCGCCCGTCGTGCCCAGCACGACGATGCCGTCCGTCCCCTGATCGACATGCCACTGCGCAAGCTCCCTGAGCTTCTCGAAGTTCACGCTTCCGTCCGGATGGAACGGCGTGACGATTGCCACATAGCTGCCTGCAAATGTCGTCTTCATGGTTCATATGCCCCCTTATATGGTCTGCCGCCCGTGCGCGCTGCGCAGCGGGGCGATATGCGTATGGTGTCCGATTGGCCCTCATTCTAGCACAACAAAGCGAGGCTGACAACCTCGCTTTGTATTTTTTATGTTTTCATGCCTTCATTTTTGTAATTCTTACATATCAAGACTGCCGATGTCGCTGCGCATATGTGCGCCGTCAAAATGAATCTGGCGCGCCGCACCGTAAGCCGCCGTCACAGCATCGCGCAGCGTATCGCCCAGCGCGGTGACGCCCAGCACACGGCCGCCCGCCGTGACATACGCGCCGTCCTTCATCGCCGTGCCGGCATGGTAGACGGTCGCACCGGACGCCTCAGCGGCGTCAAGGCCTGAAATCACCTTGCCCTTTTCATAGGAACCCGGATAACCGCCGCTGGCCAGCACGATGCAGGCGGCGCTGCCGCCCCGCCAGCGGATCTCCATGTCGCCAAGGCGCTGCTCGCGCACAGCCATCATGATCTCCAGCAGGTCGCTCTCCAGCAGCGGGAGCACGGCCTGCGTCTCCGGGTCGCCAAAGCGCGCGTTGTATTCCACGACCTTCGGACCGTCCTTTGTGAGCATCAGACCGACATAGAGCACGCCCTTGAAGGTGAATCCCTCGGCGTCCATCGCGTGCAGCGTCGGCCAGAGGATCTCCTCCTCCGTGCGCTTCGCGATTTCCTCCGTATACAGCGGGCTCGGGGCAAACGCGCCCATGCCGCCTGTATTCGGGCCCTCGTCGTGATCGTATACGCGCTTGTGATCCTGGCTGGCGCGCATCGGGACGATGGTCTTGCCGTCGGTGAAGCAGAGCACCGTCACCTCGCGGCCGACCATGCACTCCTCAATCAGCACGCGCGCGCCGCTCTTGCCGAACTTGCCGCCGGCCATCATATCCACGACGGCCTGCTTCGCTTCCTCGACGGTCTTGGCGACGATGACGCCCTTGCCCAGCGCGAGGCCGTCCGCCTTGACGACGATAGGCGCGCCCTGCGCCTCGACATACGCCAGCGCCGCGTCCATATCCTCGAAAGTCTCGCTCTTCGCGGTCGGGATGCCATACTTCTTCATCAGGTTCTTGGAGAAGATCTTGCTCGACTCCATCTGCGCCGCGTATGCGCTCGGGCCGAAGGCTGCGATGCCCTCCGCCTCCAGCGCGTCCACGCAGCCAAGCGCCAGCGGATCATCCGGCGTCACGCAGACGAAATCCACCTGCTCCCGCTTCGCCAGATCGACGATCGCCGCAACGTCCGTCGCCTTCACTTCAGGATGGCAGACCGCCGCCTGCGCGATGCCGGCGTTGCCCGGCGCGCAGAGCAGCTGTGTCACCAGCTGAGACTCCGCCAGCTTCCTGCAGACGGCATGCTCGCGGCCGCCGCCGCCGATAACCAGTACCTTCATTCGCTTATCCTCCCCATTCTGTCAGGTCAGCCATAGATGCGCTTCGCCTCGCGCAGGCTCTCCCGCGCATCCATCTTCGGCCAGTACTCCAGCCCGCATGCGCCGGCATAGCCCGCCGCATCCACGGCAGAAAAGATCACGCGGTAGTCGCTCTCGCCGTGCTGCAGTTCGAGCCTGCCGGGATGCCCGGCGGCGTGCAGATGGGCGATGCAGTCAAGGTTCTTCGTGATGGACGGGATGATGTTCCCCTCCATGATCTGCTGATGATAGATGTCATACACCAGCCGGATACTGGGACTGCCCGCCTCGCGCACGAGCGCAAAGCCCTCCGCAGCTGTCGTCAGGTAATACCCCGGATGATCCACGAGCGTATTGAGCGGCTCGATCATCAGCGTGACGCCGGCCTCCTCGAGGATGGGCTTCGCCTCCCGCAGCGCGGCGGCGATGCTCTCATGCTGCTGCGTGCGGGGCGCGCCGGTGTCCGGGCCGACCTGCGTGATCAGCCTGCCCACACCCATCGCCTTCGCCGCGGCAACGCTCTCCCTGAGGCCCTCGATCCATGCGCTGCGCAGCGCAGGATCGGTCATCCGGAATTCCGTCGTGCACATGCTCAGCAGCTCCACGCCGGCCTCTTCGCAGGCGCTGCGGACAGCAGCGGGGTCAAGCCCGCGCCAGCCGTAGATCTCCGCCGCATCAAAGCCAAGGCGGCCAACCTCGCGGATCGCATCCGGCACGCTCATCTCCGGAAAGAAGCATGGAATCGGCACGCACAGGCGCATCGCACTCATCCTCTCTCGTCAGATTGAAAAGAACCCGGCCCGAAAGGGCCGGGCAAATCACGGAATCATCACTTCAGCAGCGGCTGCGGATACTTCCCGACCGGAACATGGCTCCGGCCTCGTCCTCCCAGCTGCTGCACCCGACGGACTATGTCGGAAATGGCTGCGGGCACCGCCCGCAGGGCTCTCGCGTTCCGGAGGGCCTCCCGCCCGACCGGAACATGGCCCCGGCCTCGTCCTCCCGGCTGCTGTACCCGACGGACTATGTCGGAAATGGACGCGGGCACCGCCCGCCCGCTCAGTGCTTGAAGTGGCGCATGCCGGTGAAGACCATCGCAATGCCGTACTTGTTGCAGGCGTCGATGGAATCCTGATCGCGGACAGAGCCGCCCGGCTGGATGATGCAGCTGATGCCGGCCTCGGCGCAGGCCTTCACGCAGTCGTCAAACGGGAAGAACGCATCGGACGCAAGCGCCGCGCCCTTGACCTTCTCGCCGCTGCGCTCAATCGCCATCTGGGTCGCCCAGATGCGGTTGACCTGACCCGGTCCGATGCCGAGGGACTGATTGCCCTTGGCGATGGCGATGCCGTTGGACTTGGCATGCTTGACGATCTTCCACGCAAGCATGAGATCCTGCATCTGCTCCTCGGTAGGCGCCTTCTCGGTGACAACCTTCAGCTCGCCGCCGTCGGGCAGCAGCTTGTCGTCCACATCCTGCACGAGCAGGCCGCCGGTGACCTTGCGCATCACGCGCTCCGCCTTCGGATAGGCGCGGATGGTGGTATCCAGCTCCAGCAGGCGCAGGTTCTTCTTCTTGGTGAGGATCTCCATGGCCTCGTCGGTGAACTTCGGCGCGACGATGATCTCCAGGAAGATCTTGCTCATCTGCTCGGCGGTCGCCGCATCGACAGGCGCATTGGTCACGACGATGCCGCCGAAGACGCTGACCGGGTCAGCCTCATACGCCAGACGGTAGGCCTCGCTGACCTCGTCCGCCACGCCCACGCCGCAGGGATTGCCGTGCTTGACGGCGACGACGGCGGTGGTGTCGAATTCGCGCAGCAGCTCCAGCGCGCCGTTGGTGTCGTTGATGTTGTTGTAGGAGAGCTCCTTGCCGTGCAGCTGCCTCGCCGCCGGCAAGGTGCCCGCGATATCGGTCAGGTCGCGGTAGAACGCAGCGCCCTGATGCGGGTTCTCGCCATAGCGCATCTCCTGCACCTTCTCAAAGGTGACAGTCAGGTTCTGCGGGAAGGCGAACGCCTCGGCGTCCTCCAGCTGGCTGCGCAGGTACTGCTGGATCATCGCGTCGTACTGCGCCGTATGCTCAAAGACCTTGTACTGCAGGTAGCGCTTGGTCTTCAGGCTGACATCGCCGGTCTCTTCAAATTCGGTCATCACGCGGTCATAGTCCGCCGGATCGATGATGACCACGACGTCCTGCGCGTTCTTCGCAGCGGCGCGCAGCATGGTCGGGCCGCCGATGTCGATATTCTCGATAGCGTCCTCAAAGGTCACGCCCGGCTTTTCGATGGTCGCGCGGAAGGGATAGAGGTTGATAATGACCATGTCGATGGGCTCCACGCCCAGCTCTTTGATCTGCGCCATGTGCTCCGCATTGTCGCGGATGGCCAGCAGGCCGGCATGGATCATCGGGTGCAGGGTCTTGACGCGGCCGTCAAGGCACTCCGGGAAGCCGGTCACATCGCTCACGCCGGTCACAGGGATGCCCGCGCCGGCGATGGCCTTCATGGTGCCGCCGGTGGAGAGCAGGGTGACGCCCTTCGCCGTGAGGCGGCGGGCCAGGTCGATCACGCCGGTCTTGTCCGATACGCTCAGCAGTGCACGCTTAATCATACTTCATGCTCCTTTTCCCGGGCGGAGCATTGCCCCGTCCGTGTCCTTACAGATCGCGCCCGAGCAGGTAACTGTCCGTGCGCACCCATTCAAAGCCGCAGCGCTTGAATAACATCATCGCGCTGTTGTTGCGGCGCACAGCGTTGGCGCGCATATAGGGCACGCCCCGCTCGTGCATCATCATCAGCGCCTCGTCAATCAGCGAGCTGGCCACGCCGCGGCCGCGCCACTTCTGCTCGACGAGCACCATGTCCAATACTGCCTCGCCGGGATGACCCGTGACGAGGATATCGCCGATATAGTCGCTGCCCATGTAGACGGACTTCGCCATGAACACCGGCTCGCGCATGCGCGCCTCCAGCCATTCGCTGGCATGCTCCACGCCGCCGAAATCCTTCAGCCGCAGCAGGAACTCCTCCCGCCGCGTGCGCGTGCGCAGATCGACATCGATGCTCTTGGTCCCGATGGGCGTGTAATTGCGCCTGCGCGAGGAGAGATCCGCCGGGCAGCGCAGGATGAACAGCTCGTCGCCGTCATAGTCGTCAAACCCCATGCGGGTGAAATACTCATGACGCACCGCATCGTCGATCGCGCAGCGGGTAAACAGCCGCGCGGGAACGCCGCCATGCTCCGCCTTGATGCTCTCCGCCCGCGCGGTCAGCGCGCCAAAGAGCGTATCGCTCGCCATCGGATGCGCATTCATGGTCATCTCGATCTCAAGCGGACGATCCGGGAGCATCTTTTTGACGAGCCGATGCTCCAGCGCGCCCTTGCCGATCTCCACGCCGGCGTCGTCGATGATCATAAAGCTGTTCTCGCGCAGCGCGCTGCCAACTCCCCTGACGGGATGATAAATTCTCATATTCTGGAAGACACCCTTCATGACATGCGAAGGGACGCCGTCAAACGGCGCCTTTCGCGGAATATCCATATGCTGACAGTATATTATAGCACATGGACGCGTCTTCCATCTACCCTAAGTTTTCCGTCGCAGAAAAGGCGTACGCTCTCCGGCAGAATCCTGTGCTCCACAGTCAGAACGCGCGCGGCGAGGGTGTCCGCCGTGTCGTCCTCCATAACGGGCACGCTGCCCTGCATGATCACGCCGCCGTGATCGACCTCCTCGTCCACGAAGTGCGTCGTCGCGCCGGAGATCTTCGCGCCATAGGCCAGCACGGCCTCATGCACATGATGCCCGTACATGCCCACACCGCAGAAGGACGGGATCAGCGCCGGGTGGATATTGATGATCCTGTGCGGGTAGGCCTGCACAACCTGCGCGCCGACGATGGGCAGATAGCCCGCCAGCACGACCAGCTCCGCGCCGACGCGCTGCAGCTGGGCGAGGATCGCATCATTGAAGGCCTCGGCGCTGCCGGCCTCCTTCTTGCTGATGAACATCGCCTCGATGCCGTGCTTCCTCGCTCGCTCAAGTGCGTATGCTTTGGATGCATTGGAGATCACCAGCACGATCTCTCCGTTGATCGTCCCGGCCTCGACGGCGTCGATCACCGCCTGCAGGTTGGTGCCGCCGCCGGAGCAGAGGACTGCAATTCTCGTCTTCACAGCAGGACCAGCCTTTCGCCGTCCTCGCCGGTTCTGGCAACCGTGCCGATCGTGTACGCCTTCTCGCCGCAGGCCTCAAGGCAGGCGATCAGCGCGCCGGCCTCTTCCGGCCTGACGGCAAAGACCATGCCGATGCCCATGTTGAAGGTATTGTAGATCTGCCTGTCGCTCATCTCGCCCATGCGCTGCAGCTCGGTGAAGACCGGCAGTACGGGCCAGCTGCCCAGATTGATCTGTGCACACAGGCCCTCGGGCAGGATGCGCGGGATATTCTCGATAAAGCCGCCGCCGGTGATGTGTGCGATGCCGTGAACGTCCGCCGCCCTGCAGGCCGCCAGCGCAGGCTTGACATAGATCTTGGTCGGGGTGAGCAGGGTCTCGCCCCAGCTCCTGCCGCCGAAGGCCTCAACCGGCGCGGTGATATCGATCCCGCCGCCCAGCACCAGCTTGCGCACGAGGGAATAGCCGTTGGAGTGCACGCCGGAGGACGCCATACCCACCAGCACGTCGCCCTCCGCCACACGCTCGCCGGAGATGGACTTCTCCCTGTCGACAAGGCCGACGGTGAAGCCCGCCATGTCATACTCGCCGTCCTGATAGAAGCCCGGCATCTCCGCCGTCTCGCCGCCGATGAGCGCGCAGCCCGCCTGACGGCAGCCCTCCGCCACGCCGGCGACAATCTGCTCGACCTTCACCGGATCAAGATAGCCGGAGGCGATATAGTCAAGGAACAGGAGGGGCTTCGCGCCCTGACAGACCACATCGTTGACGCACATGGCCACGCAGTCGATGCCCACAGTGTCATGCTTGTCCATCAGGAAGGCGAACTTGAGCTTTGTGCCCACGCCGTCGGTGCCGGCGACGAGCACGGGCTTCTCCATCTTCTCATTTTCGATCGAATAGAAACCGCCGAAGGAACCAAGCCCGCCCAGCACATTCTCGTTGAACGTGGTTGCCACATGCTGCTTCATCCTGCGCACGGCCTCATAGCCGCGCTCGACATCCACGCCTGCGTCCTTATACGTTACTGCCATGATGTACCTCCCCATATCGGATTGTCATAATGGAACTGTCAGAGCTCACAGCGAAGCATTCAGCGCAGCATCGTCCGCAGCAATGGCCTCCGCCATCTTCACGCGGTGCGCGGCGAGCTTGCCGGCAAGCTCCGGATACTTGATAGAAAGAATCTGCGCGGTCAGGTAGGCGGCATTGTCCCCGCCGCCGACGGCCACAGTCGCCACGGGGATGCCCGTGGGCATCTGCACGGTGGAGAGCAGAGAATCAAGGCCGTCCATGAAGGAGGACTTGACCGGGATGCCGATGACCGGCAGCGTGGTATGGCCTGCGATCACACCGGCCAGATGCGCGGCCTTGCCCGCGGCGGCGATGATCACCTCAAATCCATTGTCTCTCGCGCTGTCCGCAAACACGGCAACCTTCTCCGGCGTGCGGTGCGCGCTGGCCACATGGACCTCAACCTCAATATCAAAGGAACGGAGCACCTTGACGCATCCCTCCAGAGACGGCCAATCGCTCTTGGATCCCATAATCAGTGCAGCCTTTGGCATAAAAAAACACACCTCCGAATCAACGAATCAGACGTAGTATAGCAATTCCCGGCATTCTTTTCAATGATTTTTCGAATATTCATTTGAGATCATTTATTTAATGTTCGTGTTTTTGCCATTATGCGAGAGATTCTCTTCTGATTTCGTGCAATTTATCCGCATAATTCCGTACCTTTTCAGAGTCATCACGATTCGTACAGGTGCACAGAAAAGAGCCTCCCGCTATTGCGGGAGGCTCTTTCACATCCATGAGTCTCAGGCGTTCGTGTCCGTCGGCGGACGGCGGCGGCGGCGCGGAGCCGCGCTGTCAGCCGTCGTTTCATCGGGCTTCACAGGAGCCGTCGGCGCGGAAGGCCTCACGGGAGCCGTCGGCGCGGAGGGCCTCACAGGAGCCGTCGGCGCAGCGGGCTTCACGGGAGCCGTCGGCGCAGCGGGCTTCACAGGAGCCGTCGGCGCGGAGGGCCTCACAGGAGCCGTCGGCGCAGCAGGCTTCACAGGAGCCGTCGGCGCGGAGGGCCTCACAGGCGCTGTCGGCGCGGAAGGCCTCGCAGGCGTTGTCGGCGCAGCAGGCTTCACAGGAGCCGTCGGCCTCGCATACGGGCTGGCCTGCGTCTGGCCCTTCACATCCGCCGTGCGCTGTCCCTGCGCAGCACGCGGGGCGCTTGTCGGCGCGGAAGGCCTGACGGCCGGCTGGCTGATGCCGGCAGCGCGCTGGCGCTGGCTGGCAAGCTGAGCCTGACGCATATCCTCTTCGTCATCTTCATCTCCGCCGTCGTCATCCTCCATCTCCTCCGTCCTGCGGCGGTAGATGTAGATGCCGTAGATCACAGCGGCGATCACGATGAGCAGCGCGCCGATCACGAACGGCAGCGCGCCCATGCCGCCCTCTTCCTCAATGGGCTCGGCGGTCGGCAGCGGAGCGATGGTCGGCTCCGGCGTCGCGCCGGTATCGTAGTTCACGCCGTAGCGGGCATAGGTCTGCTCGCCCGCAGAGAACTTGACGATATACTCGCCCGGCTGGGGCAGGGTCACGTCCATGGTGAAGAATCCCTTGTCATCCGCCTGCACGACGCCGCTCACCGGGCGCTGCACAGTCTGCATCATCTCCGCGACAGCAGAGGCGACCAGCTCAAGGCCGGCGCTGCCGTTGATCGGCGCGGAGGTCTCCATCTCCACATAGGCCGTCACATAAGCATGCGGATCGGTCACGCCATAGACGCTGAAGGCGCCGTCAGCCGTCAGGGCCGGTACATTGTACACGGTCATGTTGCCGCTGCTGTCCACGAGCGAAGCGGGGCGCTCCGGCGGGACGGGCGTGGGGGTCGCGTTCGGGTCCGGGGTCGGGGTACCGTAGCCCGGCATGCCGTTGATGATGTTGTTCGTCCAGCTGTCATCCACGGGAATGAGATCCTGCAGCGGCGTGCCGTTGATGATGAAGCTGTTATTGTTGTTGCTGTTGGGCGTGGTGGTTGCGCCCGGCTGCGGCGTAGCCGCCGCCATCTGATCCAGATGCTCCCTCAGCTCCGCAATGGTCAGCAGCTTCGCCATATCGCTGCGGATGAAGCCCTCCTGACCGTTGTAGTCCACCTGATACCATGTGTAACCGTCGCCGCTCTGCTCGCCGATGACGAACAGCAGCGTATTGACCGGAATCCTCGCAAGCGAGGTGCCGGAAGAGGACGGCGTACGGCGCAGATTGACCGTATCGCGGATCAGCTTGGCATAAGCGCTGGTCGCATCCGGGCCGATCGGTTCCGGCGTGGCCTGCGGCATCGGGGTCGGGGTCGCCAGCTCCTGCTCCAGATCGGACAGATACTGGGCCGTCTCCTCCTCCGTCATGATGCGCACAAGGTCGCCGCGGACAAAGCCCCACATGCCGCTGTACTGCACCATATACCATGTCATGCCGTCCGCCGCAATCTCGCTGCGGAAGATATACACGACTTCATCCTTCGGGAGGATCGTCTGCAGATAGGCATTGGAATCCGGGTTGCTGCGCAGCGGGGTGCCGTCGCCAAGGACGCGCGCATAGACGCGCAGCTCCATCGGCGTGGGCGCAGGCGTGACGGTGGGCTCCGGCGTCAGGATCGGTTCGGGCGTGCTCTCTTCCTCATACTCACTTGCGTAGAGGATGCTGTAGACGACGTAGGATCCATCCTCCGCCGAGAAGCGGACAAGATGATCGCCCGGCACGGACAGGAACACATCCATGGCGAACAGGCCGGTATCATCCGCCTGCGCGCCGCTGCCGGCCTGGCGCTCGCCGCTGCCGTCGTTGTCATAGACCATGACCTGCGCGCCCGGCGTCGTCGTGCCATACACGCTGAACATGCCGCTCTCGGTCATCATCGGCACGTTATACACGGTCAGGCCGCCTTCGCTCTCCACCGGCAGCGCGGGATACTCCGGCGCGGGCGGAACCTGCGTGGGCTCGGGCGTGGGCTCAGGCGTGGCTTCCGGCGTGGCCGTGGGCTCAGGCGTGGGGGTCGGCTCCGGCGTGGGTTCCGGGGTCGGGGTGGGTTCGGGCGTCGGCTCCGGCGTCGGCTCCGGCGCGACCTCCGGGTCGTCGAGGCTCTCGCGGTAGGCCTTCTCCTCGTTGACGCCCATCAGCTGCACAAACTCAGCCTTCATATAGCCGGTGCCCTCGTCCGTGCGGACATAGCACCAGTCGCCCTCGCGGGTCATGACCCAGAGAACAGTGCCCTTCTTCATGCGGCCAATGGAGTCCGCGCCCTGCTTGGGCTCCTTGCGCAGGTTGACCTGATTGCCGGTGTTGTAGCCGTAGTGGTAGACATCGCCCTCATTGAGGGTCTGCGGCTCCTCAGGCTCCGGCGTGGGGGTCGGGGTCGGTTCCGGCGTCGGGGTGGGCTCCGGCGTATCGGTCGGGATGGGGCTCGGCGTGGCTGCCGGCGGCACGATCGTCGCCTCGGGCGCCTTCTTGTTCGCCTCGGCCTCCTCGCGGGTGACGAGCTTCACCTTAAAGGCCTCGATATAGCCGGTATCGTCGGTATTCATGTTGCGCGCCAGATACCACAGCTCGCCGTTCTCGTCCGTGCCGTAATCAAGCAGCTCCATCGGTGTCGGCTCCGTGATCGTCGGGATCGCGCCGCTGTCCGGCAGCGGTCCGTTCGGCGAGACGCGCAGGACGATCGCCGCGCCGTTATTCTGGGCGACGGTCATCGCATATGCCGGGAATTCCGGCACGGGCTGCTTCGTCGGCTCCGGCGTGGGCTCAGTAGTCGGCGCGGCGGTCGGCACGGCGTTCATGCTGTCGATGATCACCTGCGCAGCCTCAGAGGAGATCTGCGTCAGCAGGTAATCGCGCATATAACCGCTCTCTCCCGTCTGCACGATCGTCACAGGATACCAGACGCCGCCGTTCGCGTCCTGCTGCACGTCGCCAAGGAGCATGAGCACATTGTTGGGAACTTCCTTCTTCACGCTGCCGCCCACGGCGTCACGCATGTTGTTGATGTCGCCGTTCTGGTTATTGGTCAGCGCATAGACCGGGCCCTGCGGGGTCGGTTCGGCGGTCGGCTCCGCGGTGGGCTCCGCGGTCGGCTCGGCTGTGATCTCCGGCTCAGCGGTCGGTTCGATCGTCGGCTCAGCAGTGATCTCCGGCTCGGCAGTCGGCTTGACCGTCGGCTCAGCAGTGATCTCCGGCTCAGCGGTCGGCTCGACCGTCGGCTCGGCGGTGATCTCCGGCTCGGCGGTCGGTTCGACCGTCGGCTCCGGCGTTGCGGTGATATTCATGCTGTCAATGATCACCTGCGCAGCCTCAGCGGAGATCTGCGTCAGCAGGTAATCGCGCATATAGCCGCTCTCGCCCGTCTCCACGATGGTCACAGGATACCAGACCTTGCCGTCGGAATCCTGCTGCGCATCGCCCAGGAGCATGAGCACGTTGTTGGGAACTTCCTTCTTCACGCTGCCGCCGACAGCGTCGCGCATGTTATTGATGCTGCCGTTCTTGTTGCTGGTCAGCGCATAGGCAGGGCCCTGCGGCGGGGCCTGCGTGGGCTCCGCGGTCGGCTCAGCCGTCGGCTCGGCGGTGATCTCCGGCTCAGCCGTTGCCTCCGGCTCGCCGTCGATGGCGCTCTTGAGCGCATCGGCTTCTTCCTGCGTGAGGGCAACGGTATCCTGCGCGCGCATGATGCCGCCCTGCTTCGTGCGGTAATCCTCAACCTGATACCACAGGCTGCCGTCCGCGGCATAGGCATACGCCAGCACGCTCAGCACATCGCTTCCGCCGACCGTGAACAGCTGCGTACCTGTGGACATATCATAGACGCCAGCCTGCTCATGCGCACCGGCAACAAAGCCGGGGATCTGCGGCTCAGGCGTTGCCTCCGGCTCAGCGCCCGGCTCGGGCGTGGGCTCTGCAGTGGGGGCAGGAGTCGGATTAAGCTCGGCCTCAATCTGCTCGATCATAGCGGCTGCCGCATCGGAGGTCAGCTCCGCCACATCATCAGCATACACAAAGCCGGTGATCTTCGTTCTGTAGCTCTCGGTCTGATACCAGACGCCGCCGCCAGCGTCCCATGTATAGGCGCGCACGGACAGCACGTCGTTCATCCCGATGGACGCAACCGGAGTGCCGTCAGCCGCGATCATCTGAACGCCGTCGTAAGCGGCAACCGCATACGCAGGCACCCTCACATCAGGCACCGGCGTCGGCTCAGGCGTCACTTCCGGCTCAACTGTCGGCTCAGGCGTTACCTCTGGCTCGACCGTCGGCTCAGGCGTTACCTCCGGCTCGACCGTCGGTTCGACTGTCGGCTCAGGCGTCACTTCCGGCTCGACCGTCGGTTCGACTGTCGGCTCAGGCGTCACTTCCGGCTCGACTGTCGGCTCAGGCGTTACCTCCGGCTCGACCGTCGGTTCGGCAGTCGGCTCAGGCGTCACTTCCGGCTCGACCGTCGGTTCGGGCGTCGGTTCCGGTGTCGGTTCCGGTGTCGGTTCGGGCGTCGGCTCAGGCGTCGGCTCAGGCGTCGGTTCCGGTGTCGGCTCGGGCGTCGGCTCCGGCGTCGGTTCCGGTGTCGGCTCCGGTGTCGGCTCAGGCGTCGGTTCAGGCGTCGGTTCAGGCGTCACTTCGACAACCGGCTCGGGCGTCATAAAGCCATACGGATAAAGCAGATCATCCGCTTCCTGCGGGGACATCGGCGCAGGCATACCCGTCACCATCAGGTTGATCCAGAAATTCGGATCATTCTGATCATAGATCTGCACAGGCATATCGGGCGCAGCGCCCTCCAGCGCCAGCGTACGCACGGCATTACCGGCCTCATCGGTCAGCACAAGCTGACCCGCAGGCAGCGCAGCGGCCTCGTCCGGCGTGATCATGGACTGATCCACCCAATAGACCACATCGCCAAGGCTGGTCGTCACCGCCTGTACGGGGATGAACGACTGCGTGCCATCCGCCAGCGTGACAAGCACCTGCGCGAAAAGCGCAGACGCATCCTGCGCCATCACCGGCGCAGCCGCAAGCACAATGAGCAGCCATACAGCCAGCAAGAGGCGGGTCATTTGTTTCATATCTGGTATCCTCCTTTTCTGGTAGCCCATTCAGGCAGCCAAGGGCACAGCCGACGCGTCGCCGCGTCCCCCTTCCGCACCCGGATATACTATCATTCATTGTAAATCTCCGGACGCTCGCTTGTCAACCTCGCTCGCCGTTTTGTCTTTGGAAACATCGGGCGTGCGCGCATCCCTGCGCCTCCCGCTGTCATGTATATAACGGATTCCATGCAGGGATTCATCCCATCCGCCGCGAATTAATCCAGAGGTTTTTTCTATCTGTGCAGGGGGCCGCCTCCTGCATACAGACACATATGAATCACCGCCGCGGCATGCCCGCGCAGCAAAAGGAGCGTATCGCCATGACTGACAATGAAATGAGGGAAATTCCCTTTTCCAGCGAAACCATCTATAGCGGCAAAATCCTGCACGTCGAGCGCTGGCAGGTGACCTGCCCCAACGGCAGGACGGCTCCGCGCGAAATCGTCGTGCACAACGGAGCAGCCGCCGTCGTCCCCGTCTACGAGGACGGCACCACGCTGCTCGTGCGCCAGCACCGCGTTTCCGTGGATCGCATCACGCTGGAGATCCCCGCCGGCAAGCTCGACAGCGCGCAGGAGGATCCGCTTGACTGCGCCGTGCGCGAATTGCGGGAGGAGACCGGCCTCACCGCCGGGCGCATGACCCTGCTCACCAGCCTGCTGACCACCCCGGGCTTCTGCACGGAAAAGATCGGCGTCTATCTCGCGCAGGATCTCCGTCAGGGCGAAACCGATCCGGATGAAGACGAGTTCCTTGGTCTTGTGCGCATGCCGCTTGAGGAGGCCGTCGCCATGGTCATGCACGGCGATATCCGCGACAGCAAGACCATCTGCGGCCTGCTGATGGCCCGCGAGGTCATCCGCGCGCAGAAGGAGCAGGCATAATGCCCGGCTGCGTACCGCTTCACGCCGGCTGGCTGCTCAGCGGCCCTTCCCTGCCCGCGAGGCTGCTGGATGGAGAAGAAACCGGCGGATTCGTCCTGCCGGGGGCGGAGGCTCTCTCTGAGTTCGCGGATCTTCTCGGCGGCGGTGAGGATGACGGCCGCCCTGTGCAGACCGCCTGCGAGGAAAAAGAAGAAAAGGCCGGATTCCTCCTGCCTGCGCTGCTCCCGGAGGATATGCCCGGCCCAGCGTCGCTTTCCCGGACGATTGATCTCCGCCTTGCCTGCGCAGACAGTGCGCAGGTCTGCTTTGACCTGCTGACAGGATGCGGCGAGGCGCTGCTGGACGGCGAGACCGTCGGCCGGTTTGATCACTCGCCGCTGACCGTCGATCTGACAGCCCTTCTGCCCCTGTCCCGCGTGCATGAGCTGACGCTCCGCTTTGACAGTACGCGGCCTGCCGGCGTCTCCGGTCCTGTTCTGCTGCGCACGGCGCAGGCCGCCCGCCTGTCCCGCATCGGCCTCTCCTGCGATGCAGGCCGCGGTATCGTCACGCTGCAGGCGCGCATCACCGCCCTGCAGAGCGGCGATTACACCCTGCGTGTGCTTCCCTGCCCCGCCTCCGCCGCTCAGGCCTGCGGGCAGCCGCCGTCCGCCCGCGAGGCTGTCTATTCCCTGCAGGCAGATGAGGAGCGGGAGATTGAGCTTTCCTTTGCTATGGAAGCGGCGCGCTTTGTTCCCGGACAGGCCTATGCCGCGCCGTCTGTCCGCGTCATGCTGCTGCGGGGCAGCATGCTCTGCGACAGCGCGACGCTCATGTGCGGCTATGCCGGCGATATGGCACGGGCATGGCTGCCGCTGTCTGCGCAGGATCTGCGCCTGCCGCCCGATCAGCTCGCCAACCGGATCAGCGCGCTGCACATCACCGGCGTCAGCGCGGCCCGGAGCATCAGCGATCCGCTTGCCCGCCGCCTCTGCCGCGATGGCGTCAGCGCTGTGATCACCGCGCCGCGCGACGCATCGCTGGCGCGCCTGCCCAACATCGCCTTCGCCGCCCCGGCTCCGCGCCAAGCATCCCCGGGCAGCGCAGAGCACAGCATCCTCTGCGCATGGCAGCTCGGCGGCATGACAACCATCCGGCGGGAGGCCGATCCGCTCTCCACGCCTGCGCAGCTGCTGCGCGAGCTCGCCGGGCGCATCATCGATCCCTCCCATGCGCAGACGCAGGAGGTGCTCGCATGGCTGCGCACCGTCCGCGTGCGGCTCAATGCCGAGGCCGCCCGGCAGGGGCGCTTCACAGGCCCGCTCTGCGCCGAAGGCGAATGGGATCAGCCCGACATCGCCGACGCGCTGCGCACGGCGCTGGCCCCCATCCATCTGAGCGCGCTGCCGCTCTACGGCGCATGGTGGACAGGTGCGCACTTCAGCGCAGCCCTTCATGCGGCAGTCGACCCTTCCGCGCTGCCGGATACCGATGCGCAGCTGTATGCCTCCGCCTCTCTGGAGGACGGAGAAGGCCGCGTCCTTGCTGCCCTGCGCACGCCCTGCGGCAGAGCCGGCGGCTACGTCGGCGTGCTGGAAGCTGCCCTGCCCGATACAGCCTGCGCACTCACGCTCTATACCTCTATCTCCTGCGGCGACGCCGTGCTGGAGCAGAGTGAGCTGCCGGTGTATGTCGGCGCGCGCGGTCTGCTCGAGGCCGCCTTTGCCGGCTGCATCTGACGCCGCCCGATGCAGAAAAGTCCGTATACGACAAGCATCCCCCGTCCTTCCGGACGGGGGATGCCTTGCTTTTCACAGAAAATTATCCCTTCGCCTTCCTGCCGATAAACGGAATCTTGGAAAGGTCGATCAGGTTGTTCTTGCTGATCACGTCGAAGGACACGGCGCCCAGCAGCACCAGCCCCTTGACGACCTGCTGCATGTTGGAATTGATGCCGAGGATGGACATGCCGTTGTTGAGCACGCCCATGATCAGCGCGCCGATGAGCGCGCCGCTGACCGTGCCGGTGCCGCCATACGCGGAAGCACCGCCGATGAAGCAGCTGGCGATGGCGTCCATCTCAAAGCTCTGGCCGGCGGTCGGGCTGGCGCTGTTCAGGCGCGCGGCGAAGACCAGACCGGCGATCGCGGCGATGAAGGCCATGTTCGTGTAGGCGAAGAACATCATGCGCTGCGTCTTGATGCCGGAGAGGCGCGCCGCCTTCATGTTGCCGCCGAGGGCATAGATATGGCGGCCCTTGACGGTCTTCTGCGTGAAGAAGCTGTAGACGGCCAGCAGGATGCCCAGAATGATCAGGACGGTCGGGATGCCGCGATAGCGGGCCAGCAGGTAGAACACATACATCACGGCCACGCCGATGACGGCGCACTTGACCAGCAGCATGCCGGTCGCCTGATAATCATAGCCCTTGCGCCTGCGGTTGTTGTTGCTGATGATCTGGGAGGCGGCAAAGCCCACCGCGATAATCACGCCGACCAGCAGGCACAGGAGGTTGAGCTTCGTCTCGCCGATCTTGAATCCCTCGACGATATCCGGGATAAAGCCGGTGGACAGGCGCTGGTACGCATCCGGGAACGGCGCGAGCGTCATGCCGTTGAGGATGAGCAGCGTGATGCCGCGGAAGACCAGCATACCCGAAAGGGTACAGATGAACGGCGGAACGCCGACATAGGCGATCCAGAAGCCCTGCCACATGCCCAGCAGAATGCCGATGAGCAGGCACAGGATGATGGACAGATAGACGTTCCAGCCCCATTCGATGATGAACATACCGGCGCACGCGCCGACGAGGCCGACGACAGAGCCGACGGACAGGTCGACGTTGCCGCCCGTGAGAATACACAGCAGCATGCCGATAGCCAGGATGATGACATACGCATTCTGGAAGATCAGGTTGCTGACGTTCATAGGCTTGAGCAGCTTGCCGCCCGTGAGCATATAGAACAGCGCAATGATGACCAGCAGCGCAAACAGCATGCCGTACTGCTTCAGATCAAATTTCTGCTTGCTGCCCTGCAGCGCCTGGACGCTCTCCTTCTGCTGCGCAGCATTGTTTTTCTTATTGAACTCACTCATGCGCGGATGTCTCCCTTGCTGTCTTGCATAATATAGCTCATGATGCTCTCCTGCGTCGCCTCGCTGGCCTTGACCTCAGCGATCAGGCGGCCTTCATTCATGACATAAATGCGGTCGCACATGCCCAGCAGCTCCGGCAGCTCGGAGGAGATCATCAGCACGGCCTTGCCGTCCGCCACCAGCTGGTTGATGATCTGGTAGATCTCGTATTTTGCGCCGACGTCGACGCCGCGCGTCGGCTCGTCGAGCATCAGCACGTCCGGCTGGGCGAAGATCCACTTGCCGACCAGCACCTTCTGCTGGTTGCCGCCGGAGAGGTTGCCCACCAGCTGCTCCACAGTCGGCGTCTTGATGTCCAGCTGACCGCGCAGCTCCTTGGCCCGGATCGTCTCCCTGTCCATATCCAGCACGCCGCGGCTGCTGATGAGCGAGGGACGCGCCATGGTCAGGTTATGCTTGATGCTGTCCGAGAGGATCAGGCCGTCGCCCTTGCGGTCCTCTGTCACATAGGCAAGGCCCGCGTCGATCGCCTGCGAGATGGAGCGCAGATTCAGCTTTTTGCCATCCTTATACAGTTCGCCGCTGATGTTCTTGCCGTAGGCCCTGCCGAAGATGGACATCGCCAGCTCCGTGCGGCCCGCGCCGATCAGGCCGGCCACGCCGACCACCTCGCCCTTGCGGACATTGATGGATACATTGTCCACCACCCTGCGCTCGGAATAGAGCGGATGATGGACCGTCCAGTTGCGGACCTCCAGCGCGGTCTCGCCGATATGGCGCTCGCGCGGGGGATATCGTTTCGCCATTTCGCGGCCGACCATGCCCTTGATGATGCGCGCCTCGGACAGCTCATCCCTGGACTTATCCAGCGTCTCAATGCTCTGACCGTCGCGGATGATGGTGATCTTGTCGCTGCAATAGCTGATTTCATTCAGTTTGTGAGAGATGATGATGCTGGTGATGCCCTGCGTCTTCTTGAAGTGAATGAGCAGGTCCAGCAGCTTCTGCGCGTCACGCTCGTTGAGCGAGGACGTCGGCTCGTCAAGGATCAGCAGCCGCACGTTCTTCGCCAGCGCCTTGGCGATCTCGACAAGCTGCTGCTTGCCCATGCCGATGTCCTTGACCAGCGTGGACGGCGACTCGCTCAGGCCGACCATCTGCATGTACTGCGCAGCCTTGCGGTTGGTCTCGTCCCAGTCGATGACGCCGTGGCGCGCCTGCTCGTTGCCAAGGAACATATTCTCCGCGATGCTCAGGTACGGAACCAGCGCCAGCTCCTGATGGATGATGACGATGCCCTCGCGCTCGCTGTCCTTGATGTTCCTGAACCGGCATTCGCGCCCCTGATAGATGATGCTGCCCTCATAGGTGCCGTACGGATAGATGCCGCTGAGCACGTTCATCAGCGTGG
>JAGBAV010000127.1 GCA_017938795.1 Clostridia bacterium | reverse complement strand
TAAGCGCTGCCCTGCTACATCTCTGCACGTCGGCATGGGCCCGGCACCGCATAAATGCGTCTTACTGCCGGGCTTCGGCTTGATGGGGATTGGTGGGCGTAGGGGTTGTCGGCAGGGAAGCGGATGCATTGCAGAGTTTGTTTATCTTTATTTGTTCAGCGCAGAGCAGGCTGCCTCCGGCGGGGCACTCCCTCAGTCCATCTGACGATGGACAGCTCCCTCACGGAGGGAGCCTTTGATACGCAAGCCACTCTGCACAGTAACAATCTATAGTCATATCCTTCTTATTCTTGGGGAAGAGAAGGGGTGGTGGGGGCGGTCGATAAGCCCCTGCCAAGTAGGGGTATTGTGAAGTATCTTGCGGATGCATTGCAGAGTTTGCTTGCTGATGCGCTGCTCAGCGCAGAGCGTGCCGCCTCCACCGGCGGGGCGGGAGAATCCCCTTGACGCGCGGGGCGGGCGGCTGTAAGATAGAAGCAGATAACGCAGAGAGGCCCGCAGGCGCGACAGCCGCCGGGCTGCACGAAGGACACAGGAGGAAAACGCATGAGCCAGAACGAAACATCGCGCCGCCGCAGGACGGGCGCAGCAGAGGAAAGCATACAGGAGCAGCCGCCGAAGATGCAGCAGCCCGCCGCGCCGCAGCAGCCGCCGAGGATGCCGCCGCAGCAGCCGCCGAGGCAGCAGCCCGCCGCAAAGCCACAGCAGACCCCGCCGGCCAAGCGCGGCAAGTGGGTCACGCCGCTGCTGGTGGTCATCGTGATCCTGCTGGTGATCATCGCGGTCTGCGCGGGGATTATCGTCGCCGCATGCAACAACGCGAACACGGGGAACCTGATGGATCTGATCGCAGGGAGGACGGGCTACACGCCGGAGCCGACGGCTGTGCCTACGGCTACCCCGACGCCTGCGCCCACACCCGTCCCCACGGCTGAGCCGGAGGAGGAGACGGAGGGCAGCGAGTTTGAGCGGGTGCTGATGCAGAAGGGCTCGCTGATCAAGAAGGAAATCATCGACTATACCTCAATTCCGACGTCGTGGAGCAAGAGCTTCAACAGCAGCAATTTCGATATTATGCTGCAGATCGCGACGCTGACGGACGTGACGACCGGCGGGGTGTACCGCGCGCTGCGCCTCGTCAGCTATTTCACGGACGGTATCGGCATCCTGGATGCGGTGGATATCGACGACGCGATCAGGACGCTGGAGTACATCCGGGATCACCATACGGAGATGAGGGACTACACCGAGATCCTGTTTACCGCGGACAGCGGTCTGGTGATCGGCGCATACTATGACGGGAAGAAAGTTGAGGCCTTCATCAAGTACGATTCCGAGAATAGGGATCCGATTGTGATCGGCGATATTGATGAGATCGTCAGCAAGCTCCGCGACGCGCAGATGAAGCTGCTCGGCGGAGAGGGAACCGCGCTCTGATCCGCGAACTGCACAGGGACATCTGCCCCGCCGACCTAAGTGGTCGGCGGGGTTTTTGATTGGTGAGGCGGATGATCCACCAAGGGCGGCGATGAGCGCGGGAGGAGCAGAGCCCCTCCCTTTGCTTTTGGCGTGCTTGGCAGATAAGAGCATGCTGCCTCCGGCGGGGGGCGTGATGTAGGAGGCCAAGGGGGAGACGAGGGATCCCTCTCCCCCTTGCCTCCTACGACCTCCCATCCCCTACTACCTTATACGGGGGCTGGTTCTGGGCAGAGGAAGCAATGCTTCGAATCTTTGCTGGTAAGCGCAGCCCTGTCGGTTCTCTGCGCGTCGGCATGGGCTCGGCACCGCATAAATGCGTCTTACTGCCGGGCTTCGGCTCGATGGGGGCTTAGTGGGCGTAGGGGTTGTCGGAAAAGGATATGAAGTCACTATGCAAGTATAGAAAGACAAGATCTATAGCTACATCTTCTTATTCTCGGGGAAGAGAAGGAGGCCGGAGGGCGAGCAGATGGCGAAGCCGCGCCGTCCGCCGAAGGCGGAAGCAAGGCGCATAAGCCCCTGCCAAGTATGGGTATTGTGAAGTATCTTGCGGATGCATTGCAGAGTTTGCTTGCTGATGCGCTGCTCAGCGCAGAGCATGCTGCCTCCGGCGGGGCGGCGCACGCACGGACGGGCCAAAAGATTACAAATTCGTCATATTCTTTCGGCAGGTGTTCAGAAAGGCGGAGGATGTGGTAAAATAAGCTGATCATCTGTTGATATCCGGACTGGGCGGCGCAGGCCGCAGGACCGATGGAAATATGGAGGAATGACGTATGATGAAGAGGCTCGCAGCGATGCTGACGGCGATGATCCTTTGCCTGATGCTGATCCCTGCTGTGGCGGCGACCGTCGACCTGAGGATCGAATACAGGGACGCGGAGACCGGGAAGCTCGTCAAGGGCGTGAGCGCGGCGGCGATGGCGGATGAATTCGGCCCCGCCGTGCTTGAGGAGAACAAGGATATGCCCGGATATCTGCTGCCGGGGCTGGAAAAAGCGCGCAAGTATCTGCTGACCACCGGAAGCGTGCCGGGCGCCTATGATGTGCCGGGCAGCGTGGCCATCGTTGTATCGGATTCCGGCGCCACTGGATCAGGGTACGGCTGGATGGAGGGGGACGTGCTCGTCATCCCGCTGACGCCGAAGAAGATTACCTTCACCCTCGACGCGGTGAAAGAGGGCGGCTACCGGATCGACACGGGGAAGGTCACGATGACGCTCCTGCCGGAGGGCTCCTCCGGCGGCGGGGCGGAGGAGGCCTCGCTCGAGCCGGACGCATCCGGCGTCATCGAGCGCTGGGACGCTGCGCAGCCGAAGGAGCTCTCCGGCTTCACGATCGGCAAGCGCTACGTCCTGCATGCGGAGGGTACGCCCATCGAGTATATGCCGGACGGCGAGTACAAGTACGCCATCCCGGAGGACATCACATTCATCATCGACGAGGACGGCCAGATCGACACAGATGCCAATCCGGCGCATTGCAAGGTTGAGGGGAACAAGCTGACCGCGATCTACCGGCTGGGGCGCATTGCCTTTGCCCTGCAGGATATGCTGACGCATCAGCCGATCGACGGCGAGGCGACGCTGAAGCTCGTGGCGGGGAGTCTGGAGACGCAGGCCAAGATCTCCAACAAGGCGGCGGTCGTCACCGGGCTGAGCGCCGACAAGCTCTACGAGGTGTACGTGACCGGCGTACCCGCGAGATACCTGCTCCCGAAGGAGCCGGTTCTCGTGAATATCGACGAACATGGCCATGTGCTCGACAAGACCGGCAAAGAGGTCAACGTCGTTGGGATCGAGCTTGCGCCGATGAGCGTGACGATTCAGGCGATCGATGAGGAGAGCAATCCGATCGAGGACACGACGATCGAGCTGAGGGGCGAAAACGGCGCGAAACCGATCACCGTGAAGCTTAATGATATTACGGCGATGCTCGTAATCAGCGAAGGCATCGCCGCGGGCAGCTATGAGCTGAGGGTGACCGGCGCGAAGGACGGATACGTCTGCCCGGCGGGCGTCGCCCGCTTCACCATCGGCGCGGACGGCAAGGTCGGCTTGACCGACGATGGCGGGTTCGCCAGCATGAACGGCGACGTGCTGACGGTTGCGCTGTCCCCGAGCAAAACCCTGATCGGCGTGAAGGACGAGAGCGGCAAACTCGTGTCCGGCGTGGTGATGAAGCTGCACGACAAAAGCGGCACCGAGGCGGACCGCACCTTCACATCCGGGACGGCGGCGACGGAGGTCATGGGCCTCTCCCTCGCGCGGGAATACACGCTGAGCGCGGAGGAATGGCCTGAGGGATACCAGAAACCGGCGGCGCAGACCCTCTCCTTCAGCGACGACGGCACGCTGAATGACCCGGAGAGCGCCTATCTGATCCTGAGCAAGCCGGACGTCCGCGTCGCCATGGCGGACGAGGCGCGCAACGACATCCTCATCAGCGGCGTGGGCTATCTTTATAGGGTGGATGAGAACGGCTGGGAGAAAGATTTCCTGCAGGAGATCACCTTCAACGAGGACGATCCGATCCTGCTTGAGGACCTTGACGCAGGGGAAAGCTATATCCTGATGATCCTGGATGCGTATGGCGGCTATGTGCTGCCGACATACTCCCCGACCTTCACCATCGACGAGGAGGGCAACATCGACTACAACGGCACGATCGACGCCAACGGCGTGCTGCTGGCGGAATGCGCGCAGAGCTCCGTGACGATCCGCGCGGTGGACGAGACGGGCAGCCCGATCCGGAAGGCGGGCATCAAGGTCAGGATCGGCGGCAACGAATACATCCTGAATGAGAACGGCGAGAGGGAGATCCGCGGACTCGAAGTCATGATAGGCTTTGATGTGGTCGTGACGAAGGCGCCGGAGGGATACCGCAGCACAAAAACGGCGCAGGTCAGTATCGACGAGGACGGCACCGTCAGGTACGGCCGCGAAGTATGCGAAGACGGCGTGGCCGAGGTGGTCTTTGTGTCGACCGAGGTGGAGGTGGAGTTCCTCCCCGTTGACGAGGATGGCGAGGCGCTGTACGGCAAGGCGACGATCGACGTCCTGCAGGGCGGCACGACCATCGTGGAGGGGCTGCAGCTCACGGAGAGCGCGCACACGGTGAAGGGCGTCTTCGCCCCCGGCCTTGAGTACACGGTCAACGTGACGAAGGCGAACGGCTTTGTCAGGCCGCAGGGCATGACCTTCACCCTCAGCGAAGACGGCAGCGTGACCGCCAGCCACAACGGCATGGATATCGCCATACCCGGCGGCATGAAGATCCCCCTGAGGGAGACCGCCGCCATCATCAATGTGGTCAACGAGGCCGGCGATCCCGTCGAGGAGATCTTTGTGGACATGAGCGAGGGCGGCTTCTACGTAGACCGGTTCATGACGGACGCATACGGACAGGCCACGATCGGGGGCCTGCGGGAGGGCGTATCCTATACGCTGAGCGTCGAGAGGGTCCCGGAGGGATACTTCCCGCCGGAGGATCAGGAGGTCGTCTTTGACTTCACCGGCGAGGACGGCGAGGTGAACGACTCCGCCACGATCACCCTGCCCTCGGTCAGCGTGAAGGTCCTCGCCGTGGACAAGGAGACCGGCGAGGTCCTCAGTGGCGCGGCGCTGAGCGTCGCTGACGTCGAGAGCGGATACAGCAAGGCATGGACCTCCGCGCAGGAGGCGGAGAAGGTCGCCGGATTCGGCACCAGCAGGATGCTGACGCTGTTCGCCACCAAGGCGCCGGACGGATACCTCCCGCCGGAGGACATCCTCTTTGCCGTGAACCCGGACGGCACGGTGCTCTGCTCGGGCACGATGCGCGAGGACGGCGTGATCCTTGTGGAATTCGAGAAGAACAGCGTGAAGATCCGCGCGGTCGACGGGATCACCGGGGAGCCGGTGGCCGGCGTGGAGGCAGCGGTGTTGATAAGGGACGCGTCGGGCCTCGTCACAGTGGTCTCCGACAGCATCGATCATGAGATCAGAGGCCTCACGGCCGGGGAATACAACATCGAGATCTACAGCTGCCCCAAGGGATACTATCCGCAGAATGACACACAGACCTTCTCGCTCGACGCTTACGGCGATGTGACGGGAAGCGTAACGGTCGTGGACGGCGTGATTCAGCTGACGATCATGCCGGTCAGGCTCCCGATGATAACCGTGAACCGGGAGACCGGGAAGCGGCTTGCCGGCGCGCAGATGGAGCTGGTGTTCAACGACGAGACCGCCTACAGCTGGACCTCCACAGAGGAGGTACACGTCGCGACCGGCATCGCGCCTGTGAGCTATATCGTGCGCACGGTGACGCCGCCCGCGGGCTACCTGCCGGCGAAGGAGGGGACTATCTTCCTGGATACGGCCACCGGCAAGCTGGAATACAGCGAAGGCGTGACCGTGGGGGGTGTGGCGCTGATCGAGTTCGACAAGACGAAGGCGCAGGTTGCCGTCCTCACCCGTGAAGGCGCGGATATCGACCCCGCGACCGTTGAGATCAAGACCGACGACGAGGCTACCGGCATCCACGCCATCAGCAAGTACCCTGTGACCATCAGGGGGCTGACCCTCGGCAAGACCTACACGCTGAACGTCGTCAGCGCGCCGGAGGGATACTACCAGACGAGCCCGGCGACGCTGAAGCTGAACGCGGACGGCACGATCGTCTCCGAGGAGCTGTCCGCGGACGGCAAGACGGCGATCATCCTCCTGGAAAAGGGAGAGGGCGTGAAGGTCGTCCAAGAGGGCGGAGGCTTTGCGCAGGCGGAGCCGAAAGGCGGCCCGAAGGGCACGGCCATCACCCTGACGGCGAAGCCTGACGAGGGCTGGCGATTCAAGGAATGGATCGTCGTGAGCGGCGGCGTGGAGCTGAGCGACCCCTCCAGCAGCACGGCGGCCTTCACCATGGGCAGCGAGGCTGTGGAGGTCAGGGCGGTCTTTGAGGAAATCCCCCACACGATCACCGTGACGACCGAGGGCGAGGGCACGGCGAGCGCCGACGAGACCGAAGCGTGCGTGAACACGGGCGTTGCCCTGACGGCGGAGCCCGCGGAGGGCTGGCGATTCAAGGAATGGATCGTCGTGAGCGGCGGCGTGGAGCTGAATGACAGCACGAGCACGCTGGCCTATTTCACCATGGGCGAAGAGGACGTGGAGATCAAGGCGGTGTTTGAGAAAATCACCCATACGATCACCGTCACCGCCGAGGGCGAGGGCGAGGCCTACGCCAGCCGGAGCAAAGCCGGAACGGGCGAGAACTTCTCCGTATTTGCCAATCCTGCGGAGGGCTGGCGATTCAAGGAATGGATCGTCGTGAGCGGCAGCGCGCAGGCGGGCGGCAGCGGCGACGACGGCAGCATTTTCTGGGCCGAGTTCGTGATGGGCGATACGGACGTGGAGATCAAGGCGGTGTTTGAGAAAATCACCCATACGATCACCGTGACGACCGAGGGCAGCGGCACAGCCAGCGCCGACATGACAAGCGCTGAACCGGATCAGGCCGTCGAGCTGACGGCGGAGCCCGCGGAGGGCTGGCGATTCAGGGAATGGATCGTCGTGAGCGGCGGCGTGGAGCTGAATGACAGCACGAGCACAGCGGCCAGCTTCGTGATGGGCGATACGGATGTGGAGATCAGGGCGGTGTTTGAGCCGGCGAGCAGCAGCATGCACGCCGTCCGCATCAGCATTGAAGGCAGCGGTACGGTTCAGGCCAGCAAGGCCGAAGGCCTGCCGGGCGAGACCATCATCCTGACGGCGGCGCCTGCGGAGGGCTGGCGATTCAGGGAATGGATCGTCGTGAGCGGCGGCGTGACGCTGGACGAGATCGCCGAGGCGTCCGCCGGCAGCAGCCCGGCCGTCAGCTTCGTGATGGGCGATACGGACGTGGAGATCAAGGCGGTGTTCGAGCCGATTAACGCGCAGATCCGCAGGATCACCGTGACGGCGCAGGGCGGCGGCACGGCGGGCGCCGACAAGACCGAGGCCGCGCCGGGCGAGACCGTCATCCTGACGGCAAGGCCGGAGATGAACTGGCGATTCAGGGAGTTCACTTTCCGCAGCGGCGCGGCGGCGCTCAGCGAGGTATCCTACGGCAGCGACCGCAGCGCCGAGGCCAGACTCATCATGGGGCAGGACGACGTGGAGATCCTCGCGGTCTTTGAGGAGGTCCCGGAGGACGAGCGCCCGGTGATCATCACCCCGGAGAAGGAGACGCACATTCGCGTCTACGAGAACGAGAAGGTCACGATGACCGTGGAGGCGGAGAACGCCGACAGCTACCTCTGGGCATACAGCACGGACGGCGGCAACAGATGGGCGATCATCGAGGGCGCGGACGGCGCGACCCTCACCATCGACAGGGCGCAGCTGAGCCAGAACGGCTATCTCTTCCGCTGCACCGCGATGAACGCGGAGGGCGGCATGACGAACGCGCCGACCTTCACCCTTGAGGTGGTGAAGAAGGTCATCCTGCCCGAGACGGGCGACACAAGCTCCCTCGCGCTGTGGACTGCGATGATGGGCCTGTGCCTTGGCGGCATGGTCATCCTCCGCCGCAGAGCGAAGAGGGCGTAAGGAATGAAAGAAAAGCGGGTTCCCCCGGAAACGGGGGGACCTGCTTTTTGCGTTGTGCGGGATCAGGAAGCGCTATATGATGGGGGGATCATCAGGATGGGGGCACTCCTTCCACCGCCCGCAGGGCGGTCCCCCTCCCTCACGGAGGGAGGTCTCAACGCGGCGTTAGCATTTATTGGATTCTTTGATTCTGATAAGACTATTTGAAATCTACACAAAGAAAAAAATCTATATCTATACTATCTTTTCTTCGGGGAAGAGAAGGGGTGGTGGGGGCGAACGATAAGCCCCTGCCAAGTAGGGGTATTGTGAAGTGTCTTGCGGATGCATTGCAGAGTAGGCTTGTGGATAACATGCTCGGCGCAGAGCAGGCTACCTCCGGCGGGATGCGTAGTGTAGGAGGCGAAGGGAGGGACGCAGGATCCCTCCCTCCCTTCCCTCCTACGACCTCCAATCCCACCCTACCTTATACGGGGGCTGGTTCTGGGCGGAGTAAGCAATCCTTCGGTTTATTGCTGATAAGCGCTGCCCTGCTAAATCTCTGCACGTCGGCAGGGGCCCGGCACCGCATAAATGCGTCTTACTGCCGGGCTTCGGCTTAATGCGGGTTGAGTGGGCGTACGGTTTGTCAGCAAGAGATATGTGAGTATGCTTCATGAAAAGTACCTTGCGGATGCAGCGTTTGCTGCTTCGCAGAGCCCAAGGCTCCCTCCGTGAGGGACCGGAGCCTGCCGCCGCCAGTGGCGGAAACAGGTAGGCGGAGCGTCGGGAATCGCAAGGAGCGACCCTTGGGGCGCGACTATGCGAGTTCCCCGGGATGCTGTCCATCGTCAGATGGACTGAGGGAGTGCCCCGCCGGAGGCAGATGCAAACACCGCAAAGCCTGCGATCCGCGCGGGAGGAGCAGCGCCCCTACCCTACAGATGCAATAAGCGCGGCCACGACCGCCCAAGAACCAGCAAACGCAAAGCATCGTCGGAAACGGGTGCGGGCACAGCCCGCCCGCCCGCTCTGCTCACCGCGCTGCGGAGCGCCCTCCGCGCGAACGCAGCATGGCACCGGCCTCGATCGCAAAAGCCCCGATATTCGGCAAAGCATCGTCGGATGTGGCCGCGGGCCCTGCCCGCCTGCCCGCAAAAAAGGAGCCCGCCGAAGCGGACTCCTCTTTGTTGTGATTCAGCTGTAATGCTGCCTGTGAGACAGGGGACTGATTACATGGTCTCGCCGACGGCCTTGATGGCGTCGATGATGTCCTGATAGTCAGCGCCGTACTTCTCGTACAGGGAGACGCCGCCGAGAACCTCGGACGGAGTGGTCATGGCTTCCTGGAACAGAGCGATCTGCTCAGCGGTCGGAACGATGATGGTGTTGCCGTTGGCGCGGACAGCGGCCTCAGCCTCGGCTTCCATCTTGGCCCACTCGGCCTTCTCGAACTCCTGGGTCTCCTTGGCGCACTGCTTGATGATCTCGACATCAGCCTCGTCCAGCTCGCTCAGGGCTTCCTCGGAAGCGAGG
>JAGBAV010000126.1 GCA_017938795.1 Clostridia bacterium | reverse complement strand
TCGCCGGCCTGAGTGGCGACCACGGAATAAGCAGAGGCGGCCTCCTCGCCGAGGACGTCGGCGAGGGAGAAGCCGGACTGGGTCAGAGAAGCGATCTTCTGGGCGAGAGCGGAGGCATCTGCCTGATCCTGCTCATTGCCGGAGAGGGAAATGGAGGAGCCGTCGCCGATGACGAGAACGCTCATATCAAGCGCCAGATTGAGCGCCTGCGCCTGCTCGGGGGAGAGGACGAGCGCGTCGCCGGCCTGAGTGGCGACCACGGAATAAGCAGAGGCGGCCTCCTCGCCGAGGATGTCGGCGAGGGAGAAGCCGGACTGGGTCAGAGAAGCGATCTTCTGGGCGAGAGCGGAGGCATCTGCCTGATCCTGCTCCGCGCCGGAGAGGGAGAGGGCAGAGCCGTCGCCGATGACGAGAACGCTCATGTCAAGCGCGTTGGCAAGCGCCTCGGTCTGTTCGGGCGTGATGGAGAGGATGGTGCTGCTGCCCTGCTGCATCGCGGTATAGAGGGAGGACAGGGCGGGATCGGCCAGCGGGAGCACGGCAGCCGGGTCAACGCCCAGCCCGCTGAGCGCATGGAATTTATCCACAAGGCGGGACAGCGGCTCGCTGGCTTCACCCTCAGCGTTATCCAGCATGCTGACGCCGCTGCCGGAGAGGACGACAACATCCTGATTGAGCGCCTCGTGGAGGGCGTTCATCTGGTCGGGGGCGATGCGGAGCATGGTGCTCTCGCTCAGGCTGGTGATGCCCAGCGCGTTGGCAGCCTCGTCGCTGCCAAGGACGGTCTCAGGCAGTGCCTCAACGCCGAGGGAGCGCAGCTGCTCAATCCGATCGATAACCTCAAGCATCTGCTTGCCGTCGGCCTCTGCGCCGGCGGTGAGGGCCAGCGCCTGCACGCCGCTCTGGTTGTAGATGACCACGGACTGGGAGGTCTCGCCGTCATCGCTTTCATACACGAAGGGGATCTCTTCCTCCCCGGCGTCGCCGCTGCTGATCAGGCTGCGCATGTCATTCAGCGTCAGGGGGGCAGGGGTGGGCGTGGCCTGCGCCTTCAGCGCGACAGCGCCGGAGGTGACGTCCTCGCTCAGCGCTCTGGTGTCAATTGCCTTGCCGGAGGCCTGCGCAATCAGCGCGCGCAGCACATCGTCGCTCAGCTCCGCATCCGGGGCGATATAGAGCGTGGCGCTTTCATGATCGGGCGTGAGGGGGGAGACGAAGGTTGCGGAGGTCATCGCGTCCGGCTCGCCGGCATGGCGGATCGCCGTACGGATCAGGCGGATCAGTTCCTCGGTGGAGAGGCTGTTGTCCGGGCGCAGACGCACGATCATGGAGCCGTCCTCCTGCGCCTCGGCGGCGAAGAGGGTCTCGCTGTCGGCGGAGCCGGCGGTCATCTCCGGCAGAATATCCGCGACGGACTGCGGGATGCGCGCAGTCTCGTTGTCATTCTGGTCATAGAGGACGACGTCGCCGTTTACATCCACAAGCATCCTGCCGGGGCACGCCCGGTAGACATAGGTCGTCTTCACGGAAGCGCGGCCGTTATACTCCCTGGCATGGAGGGTGACGGTGCGCGTCTCGCCCGGCACGGCCCTGCGGGGGAAGGGAATGCTCATCACCCAGGCGCCCGTACCGCGCACGCGCGCGATATACTGCTTCTCAGCGAAGATGGTCATGTACAGATAATAGGAGGCCGGCTCGCTGCGGGTGGCGGCGCAGACGCTCAGGCGCGCGCGCGCAGAGCCGGGAACGACAGCAGGCATACCGCTGAAGGTATACTCCGCCTGTGCGCCGGCGCCTGTGCCGGGGCGCTGCAGGCTCAGCTGCATGCTGCTCTCCCCGCGGACGGCCTCCGTCATCTCCGCTGCACTCAGGCCGGAAACCTCGGGCGTGACAGCCGAACCCTGCCCATGGCCGGCGTCGACCGCCGAGGACACGGAATCAAGCTGCCAGTAGCAATTCACGGCCTCCTGTGCAGCCAGACCGCATGCCGGAAGCATCAGGACGAGCATGAGCAGCGCGAGGAGTCTGGCAAAAGGTTTCATATTAAATATCCCCCTCTGTAGAGAAAAACTGTATAGAATATTTATAGCATGTACGCACGAAAAAAGCAAGGTACAGCCAAGCAAAACTTGGCAATCTGCGCATAACAGGCAGAGCGATTTTTAAAATAATCGAATTTGGGGCTAGTCACGGGTTGTGATTTAAGCTATAATGTTGCTATCAGAAAAACAAGAAAGGGAGGGATTGACCGTGATCCAGATCATCTTTGGCAAGAAGGGTTCCGGCAAGACCAAGCGCATTTTGGATATGGCGAATGCGTCCATTAAGGAAGCGAAGGGCAACGTTCTGTTCGTCGACGACGATAAGAGCTACACCCTCAGCCTTAAGCCGCAGGTTCGTTTTGTTGACGCCAGCGAGTACAACGTGAAGGGCGAGGATTCTTTCTATGGCTTCCTGGCCGGTATTCTCGCGTGCAACTACGACATCAGCGTGATCTACGTTGACGCATTCCTCAAGCTTGTCAAGGCCGAAGCCAACGACCTGGTCGACTTCTTTGCCAAGCTCGAGCGTCTGGTTGACAACGCCGGCTGCGACATGATCATCAGCTTCAGCGAAGACGCGGCGAACGTTCCGGAGTGCATCCGCAAGTACCAGATCTGATTGTGCTTCTCACAGCCGCTTCCGTCCGCGTACGATGGGAGCGGCTTTCTTTTATTCAATCATGAAATGAATGACAACAGAAATGTTGTTGATATATACGGACGCCGGGCTGCGCATGCGGCTGCAGGCGGATCTGATTCAGGGGGGAAAGACCTATGGAGATGCTTTCTACGCGCGGCGCTGCCGCTGTCACGCCGAGCAGGGCGATTCTGCGCGGCCTCGCGCCGGACGGCGGATTGTATGTGCCGTCGGAGTTCCCGGCGTTCACGGCGGAGGAGATCGCCGCGCTCGTCCCGATGAGTTATCAGGAGCGGGCCTATGCGGTGCTCTCCCGCTTCCTGCCCGACTTTGAGGAGCAGGAGCTGCGCGGGGCGATCGCCGGCGCATACGGCACGGGCTTTGACTGCGAGGCTGTCGCGCCGATGGTGCGCGTGGGCGACCGCGCTCATTCGCTGGAGCTCTGGCATGGCCCGACGCTGGCCTTCAAGGATATGGCGCTGCAGCTGCTGCCCTATCTGCTCACCCTCAGCGGGAAGAAGCATGGCGAAAACCGCGAGGTTTTCATCCTCGTGGCGACCAGCGGCGACACGGGCAAGGCGGCGCTGGAGGGCTTCCTCGATGTGCCGGGCACCCGCTGCTGCGTGTTCTATCCCGACGGCGGTGTCAGCCAGGCGCAGCGCCTGCAGATGGTGACGACCGGCGGCAGCAATACGCATGTCATCGCCGTGCGCGGCAACTTTGACGATGCGCAGACCGGTGTCAAGAAGATCTTCTCCGACCCGGATTTTGCGGCGGAGATGGATCGTCAGGGCCGTGTGCTGTCCTCGGCGAACTCCATCAACTTCGGCCGCCTCGTGCCGCAGATTGTCTATTACTTCTCCGCGTATGCGGATCTGCTGGCGGACGGCACGGTGAAGATGGGCGACAAGGTCAATTTCTGCGTGCCGACGGGCAACTTCGGCGATATCCTCGCGGCGGACTATGCGAAGAAGGCCGGCCTCCCCGTGGGCAGGCTGATCTGCGCGAGCAACGAGAACAATGTCCTCGCTGATTTCATCCGCACCGGCGAGTATGACATCAGCGGCCGCGCCTTCTACAAGACGATCTCCCCGTCGATGGATATTCTGATCTCCTCCAATCTGGAGCGTCTGCTGTTCGATCTGTGCGGCTGCGACGGCGCGAAGGTTGCGCAGCTGATGGCGCAGCTCAAGGAGGAGCGCCGCTATGCCATCACGGAGGAGATGCACAAGGAGCTGACCGCCCGCTATGCCGCCGGCTATGTGGACGAGGCCGGTATCCGCGAGGAGATCCGCCGCGTATGGAACGAGGAGCATTACCTCATGGATACGCACACTGCCGTGGCCTCCGCGGTGCTGCGCCAGTATGTGGAGGAGACCGGCGACACCACGCCGGGCGTCATCGTCTCCACCGCCAGTCCGTATAAGTTCGGCGCGTCCGTGCTGGAGGCGATCCTCGGCAGCGAGGCCGTGGAGGGCAAGGACGACTTTGCCTGCTGCGACGCGCTCTCCGCGCTGACCGGCACGAAGCAGCCCGCCCAGATCAGCAGCCTGCCGACGATGCCTGTGCGCCACAGCGCCGTCTGTGAGCGCGACGCCATGGCGCAGGCCGTCATCGACGCGGTGAAGTAACAGGAGAGAGCCTCTCGCTTTGGCGGGAGGGTTCTTCAGGGGCAATTGAACGATATATGGAACGAGCATCCGGCAAAGACCGGATGCTCGTTTACTTATGGATCATACAAAGGCAATGCACAGGGCAGATCATTGTGCTCTCCATGAAATGGCCGGGGCATGCGTTTATCCGCTCGGCAAATCGGAATTCACACTTTGCAGATATACACATCATCGTCAATCAACACGCCCTCGCCGTCGCTGATGCGGATCACATCCACATGATGCGCCTGCTCATACATGCAGCATGTTTCTTCAAACCGCTCAAACCTTGTGAGGAATTTGCTGTAGTGCGGCAGGACTTCGATATCGGTCAGTGCGAGACCGCGTAAATCCGTCAGTCCGATGAAATTCATTTCGGGAGAATAACCATTCACCAATTCAAGCGTGGGCCCGAAAACGAACGCCGCAGCACTCCAGCCGATCAGCACCTTTGCTGCCGCAATATCCCTCAGCACATTCGCCGCGCTGTTCTTCCGGATGGAGTGCAGCAGATAAAAGGGATTCCCGCCGATGAATTCAACGACATCATAATCAAGCAGGGATTCAGCGGATTGCTGATCCAGGTCGAAAATGTCCACATGAAGATTCAGCGCCTGCAGCTCTGACACGCACCTTGGAACATGATAGTTGTTTTCCTTGTATTCGCTGTCTGCTGTCACGACCAGCGCGGCCGTCCTGCAGCCAGCGATTCTGCTCCGGATGGCCGTAAGGAGCGCTTCACTTGATAATCCATCTGAACACAAAACAAGCATCTTTGTGACCTCGCTGAATATCAGTTTATCGCTCTCATTCTATCATGTCAGCGCAAAAAACCGCAAGCCCTGCTCAGCCTGCGGTTTCTGTTTGCTTCTGTTTATCCGCCGCCGGTTGGCTGCGGGCACGATGAAGGGACGGGGAGTCCCATTCTTTCTGTCATCCCCGCTGCGGCGAAAGGCTTACGCTGTGCGATGAATCGGGCGTCAGAGCTCGTAGACCTGCTGCGTGGGCGCATAGTCGGAGCGATAGGCGATCACCCGGCGGAAGGCGTTCTGCGCGGCGATGCGCAGCATATCCTGCTGCGTGCAGTGCACGCCGTAGCGGATCAGCTGCGCGCGGCCTGCATGGCGCAGCGAGGCGGCGTAGGTATCCGGCTCGACTGTACCGGTCATGATAATGCGCCCGCCGCACTGCAGGATGCTGCCCACGAGAGAGCGCGCGGCGGCGCTATCCAGCTGCGGGTCGCTGATAAAATAGACGCCCAGCGCGACAAAGCCCTCCGGCAGCGGGCGGACGAAGGCGTCTGCAAGGCGCTGGATGGCGCGCTGCTGCACCCACATGGCGGAGGCATTCAGATGCGCAAGCTCCTCGATAAAGCGATCGTCGCCGAAGAGGTATACATCAGGCAGATGCTCGGTGATATAGGTGAGAATGCCCTGACCGCGGCCGTAGAGCGGGACGGGGAGCACAACGGGCCGCCCGTCGTCAATCGCCCCGCGGATGGCGTCAAGCAGCTCCGTGACCTGATCCCTGCGCGAGTTGGCAGACTGCGCCGTGCCGTAATCGCAGTCGAGCACGGCCATATCGGCGGTCAGGCCCTGAATCGGATCGGCGGCATGCACGCGCGCACAGTCCAGATAGTCGCCGGAGAAGAGGACGGCGCGGCCATCCAGCGAGAGGCGGAGCCAGACGCTGCCGGAGCAATGGCCGCTGCGGCCCCATGTGACGCCGAGGCCGCCGGGGAGCATGGCCTCCTCATAGGGCAGGCTGATCGCCTCAAGGATGATCGGATCGTCAAGGGGGATGGTCAGCTGGCGCGCTGTCTCCGTTGTCAGCACGACGCGCCCGGCAAAGCCGTTCTGAATCAGATGAAACAGGCCGCCGGCCTGATTCTCATGGGAGTGCGTGAGGAAGAGATAGCGCGCGCTGCGGATCTGCTCGCCCGACAGATGGGGCAGCTCGTCGCCTGCATAGCAGCGCTGATAGCCGCAGTCCACAATATAGGAAAGGTCATCGCCTTCGACATAATAGCAGTGCCGCTGCTGGCTGCAGGGGCTGCCTGTGAGGTGGAGCTTCATAGATGCAGGGTGCCTCCTTGTCGTGCGTGTCTTCGTTGGCTGAGGGTGAGATACAGTATAAACCAAAATGGCGTTCGCGTAAACAGAAAATTGTACCTGATGCGCCGTTTGTTTGCCTGCATCCGCTTGCAGGGCGCTGCATATTCATGGTAGAATGAGGGCGGAAAAGAAGATTTTGCCGCTGCGGGATGAGCGGCGCGCGCCCATTCGTCAGATAGGCAGAATGGACGCCGCGCTTTGCGGATTTGAAGGATGGGATGATTCATGAAGAAGATGTGCGCCGTGCTCCTGCTCGGGCTGCTGATGGGATTGTGCGACTGCAGCGCGATGGCGCAGGCTGCCGTCGTCCATAACGGGAGCGATCCCTCCGCGCGGCTGCACCTGCGCGAGCAGCCGGATAAGGGCGCGGCGTCGCTTGGGCGGTTCTATACGGGCACGCCGGTGGAGATCATCGCCGATGCGGGCGGCGGCTTTGTGCAGGTGGTCATCGGCAGCGGGCGCGCGTGCGTGAGCGGCTATATGCTCGCGCAGTATCTTGCGCCGTCCGCGCAGGATGCGACTGTGATGCGCAGCGTCGTCTCGCCCTACGGCACGCCGTCCGTCGTCGTGCGCAGCCGGCCGTCCAATTCGTACGATGCGGTTGCGATGCTTGAGGTCGGGCGCAGCGTATGCGTCATCGGCACGGCGGAGGGGTATTGCTACGTCCTGCTCGATGACGGCGGGGTGGGCTGCCTCGCGGCGGATGAGCTGAAATAAACAGGCATGAATCAAGCGCCGGGAGATATCTCCCGGCGCTTTGCTTATGCGGATCAGCGGTTGGGGTATTCGGCCTCGACGAAGCGGCGGAAGGCATCCAGCGAGCGGACGACCTTCTCCGTGTCGGTGCAGTAGGCGATGCGGATATAGCCCGGCACGCCGAAGGAATCGCTGGGAACGAGCACGAGGTCGTACTTGAGCGCCTTCTTGCAGAAGGCGACGGCGTCCTCCTCCAGCGCCTTGGGGAACATGTAGAACGTGCCGCCCGGGCGGACGATCTCAAAGCCGAGCGCGGTCAGCGCGTCGTAGAGGAGATTCATGTTCGTCTCATAGACGGACAGGTCGCTGGTCATATCGCAGACCTCGGCGGCGGCATACTGGATGAGGGAGGACGGGCAG
Organism: Clostridia bacterium; assembly: GCA_017938795.1. Classification (GTDB taxonomy): domain Bacteria; phylum Bacillota; class Clostridia; order Christensenellales; family Aristaeellaceae; genus Ventricola. The sequence continues at coordinate 4,772 of JAGBAV010000126.1, read as the reverse complement.
TTGTGGCCGATGCCGCGGGAGATCTGGCCGCACATGGTCACCAGCATGGAGGACACGCCGCAGGCGGGATTGACCGCGACGTAGCCGATGCGCTCGCCCGGCAGGGACAAACTCTTGGAGAAGGAATAGCAGGAGATCGTGCGCGGATAGAAATGGCTGACATACGGCGCGTCGCCGCCATCGAAGACGATCTCACGGTACGGCTCGTCGGAGATGAGCCAGATCTCATGGCCGAACTCCTCTTCCTTCTTCGTGAGCACCTGCGCAAGGCGGGTCAGCGTCTCGCGGGAATAGGCCACGCCGGAGGGATTGCTGGGCGTATTGACGAGGATGGCATGCACGGACGGGGTGAGCAGCTGCTCGAAGGCGTCGAAGTTGATCTGGAAATCCTCGGTGTTCGCCGGGACAACCTTCAGCCGCGCACCGGTCAGGTCGACGTAGGGATGATACTCCGGGAAGAAGGGAGCGAAGGTCAGGATCTCGTCGCCGGGGGCGGTCACCAGACGGAAGGCATGCGCCAGCGCGGCGGCCGCGCCGCTGGTCATGAAGATGTCGTTCATCGTGTAGTTCATGCTGAAGCGGCGATTGAGCGAATCGGCGATCGTCCGGCGCACGCCGGGCAGGCCGAGGCTGGGGCTGTAGCCGTGCAGCTCCATGGAGCTCTTCTCCCCGATCAGGCGGATGACGGCCTCGTTGAAGGCGGCAGGCACGGGCACGGAGGGGTTGCCGAGGCTGTAGTCAAAGACGTTCTGCGCGCCGATCTCGGCGGCGCGGGCGGTTGCGTATTCGCTCAGCTCGCGGATGACGGACTTGCCGCCGAGCATGGCCTTGTACTGCTGTGAAATCATATGTGCTCACTCCTTGGCGTTTGCAGCTGTTTGCGGGCTTCGCTGCCCGGTGCGATATCCTATATCATACTCCTTTTTGGCGCGCATGTCTATGCGAAATTGCAGCGGAACACCGTTTGGCGGCGGGATGCCTTGACAGTCTGTCACCGGAATACTACAATGGATACAGAGCGTTCGCCATGCGGGCGGATTCGCACGGAAGAGGAGGCGTGATGATGGGCAGCTGGTATGTCTATCTGGATGAGAGCGGCAGCTTTGTGTCCAATGTGGACGAGCCGTCGCTGATCGGCGGCATGATCTTTACAGATGACGGGCAGGAGGAGACGCACAGCGCGCTGCTGGATCGCTGCCTGCAGCAGGCGGCGGCAGAGAAGGGCTGGGCGTATCCGAATGGATTCCACAGCACGGAGCAGAACACAGGCGCGAACGGACAGAGGTTCGGTGAGTTTGCCCGATGGCTCTTTGATTCGGGAGACGGCATGGCGCTGCGCAGGCAGTTCTTTGCCAGGAGGATCTGCTTCCCGGTGATGGCGCTGTGGCTGCAGCGAAGCGATGATGAGGAGGAGCCGGCTGCGCAGCGGCTCCTTGATGAGGACACGCTGGAGATACGCTATCGAGAGATGATGCGCGCTGTGCTGCGGCAGATCATCCTCGCCTGTCCGGCGGGGACGCAGCTTTATATGCATATTCCCACCCGTGAGGCGCATGTGAACGCAGACAGGCAGCAGGACTTCCAGAACTTTGGCTCGTCAGAGGTGGCTGCCGGGGTATACAGGGTGAATGATCCGGAGGTGATCCGCACGATGCTGGCGGACGCTCTGCTGCGCTGCGGACGGGAGCATGAGGTGACGATCAGCGGCGTTGCGATCAGGTCGATCAACTACCATGCATACGGGCAGGAGCGGACGGAGATGGCCGGGTATTATCTTGCCGATCTGCTGTGCGACGATATGAAGAAGGTCTGCAAGGGTACCGTGGGCGGCTGGCGGGCCGTCGACCCGCAGATGCTGGAGGAGCGTTATGCGGAAATGTTCGGTCGGGAGCCGATGTTCTTTGAGTATGGGCGGATGAGCCGTCTGTTTGACAAGATGCTGGATCTGGCGCGGACGGACGACGCCTACGGCCTGCTGCACGGCCGCGTGGGGCTGATGGCGGATGCGCAGCGGCTGGGCGGGGCGCGCCTGCTGCGGCTGGCGGAGCGCATGGGCAGCCTGACGGATGAGAAGGTCCGCTATATGGAGGACAGGCTCTTCTACGATTATTACCGTCAGTCGGAATATGACCGCGTGATGCCCCTGTATCAGGAGCTGCTGCGCTGGCTTGAGGCCGCGGGCGGCGGGGATTGGAGCGCTGCGTTCGCCGTTCGGGCGAAGCTGATGGCCTGCCATCTGCACAGGGGCGAGGTGGCGGAGGCGGAGGCGCTCTTCAGGGCGTGCTATGAGATGAGGTCGGCCAGCGTCACGGACAGAATGCGGCTGGAGAACCAGTACTGCAGCAGCCCGGAGGATCAGTTTGAGTTCGCCGAGGCAAAGCGGCGCGCCAGCTGGCTGATCGGCATCCTTGAGCGTCGCGTGCAGAATGAGCAGGACGACGCGATGCTGCTGGGCGCAGCGTATGAGCCGGGCGAGATGCAGCGGACGCTGGGCCGCTGCCAGAGCACGCTGGCGAGGGAATGTGCGTTCCTTGGCGAGCCGTTTGAGGAAGCGGCGGAGGCCTTTGAGCGCGCGCTGCACAGCTTCGGTGAGGACAGCGGCAACTGCGCGATCACCCTGACGCACTACCTGCATCTGATCGCGGACGTCGCGGATGAGCGCGCGTTTGCGCTGCTGGCTCAGCTGGGCGATGCCGCCTTCGGCGCGGAGGCCGGCAGCATGCCGCTGAAGCGTGAAGCGCGCAACCTGAACGACCCGGCTGTATGGCGTACATGGCTGGACAAGGCGGAAGCGTTTGCCGCGATTGATGCGGGCGGCGTATTCCAACTTGCCGTACTGCTCAAGCTGCTCCTGCGCTACGTCCAGTACAGCAGGCATGCCGGCCTGCGAACAGCGGCAGGGACGATGCTCTTTACTGTGAGAAACCGGACGGCTGAGGGGCGTATCCGCAAAGGAGAACGGAGGCATCCCTATGAGCTGATCTATCGGTATATGGCGCAGCTGGCCGGACTGCAGAAGGGGCCGGCGTATCAGGCGGCTGTGCGGGAGTATGCCGCGGAGGCGGAGGCTGTCGGCGAGGCAATGGGCAGCACGGTGCTGGTGCTCAGCCGGATGGGCAGCCTGAAGATCGGGCTGCAGACCGGGCTTGGCGAGGCGCTGATGGCGCAGAGGCGCAGGGCGCTGCGCGAGGCGCTGGTCGGCTGCCGCGAGGCATGGAAGGCCGGCGAGGACAGCGCCGTCGCTGGAATGATCCGCGAGATGGACGCTGCGGGCAGCGATGACGCGAAGATCGTGAAGCTGCTGCGGTATGAATACGACTGAGTGATAAACAACAACGCCGGTGCGGATGATCCGAACCGGCGTTGATTCTGTCTGCGGGTCGTGTATCTCAGGGATTGAGCCCCTCGTGCATGGCGGCAAGCAGCCTGCCGCCGACGTCGCCGCCATACTCCCAGCACATCATGCCCATCAGTCCATGTGCGCGCACATATGCGCCCTTCCCAAGGATGGAGCGCGGGCTGTCATGCGTGGCGAGCGTGTCCCCGCGCAGGGAGTATGCCGCGCAGGCGGCTTCATCGAAATGGAGCGACCAGCCTTCCTGCGGCGTGAGAGAGCGATAGCGCGCGGTGTCAAAGCCGGCGCTGGGGGAATCGGCGAAGAGCATGGGCGCGCCGCCGTCCGCCGAGGCGAAGAGGCGGGCATAGAAGGCCGCGCCGATCATGATCTTTTCCTTCGGGATGCCGGCCTCGCTGTAGACGCGCACAGCGAGATCCGCGCACATCGGGCAGCGCGGGCTGGCGCTGTAGAGCGGGGTCATATGGCTGACGACGTGCCCGGTCTGGATGTCATAAGTCATCAGGTTCACCTGATCAAGGAGCGCGCCTACAGCCCTGCAGTCGATATGCTCTGCGAGGCTGGGCGATGCGCCCAGCGCAGCGGCGAGCAGGCGGGGCTTTCCGTCCTTCGCCGTCAGCGTGTCCAGCTCCTCGCGCAGCGCGCGCAGCAGGAGCGTGAAATTCTCCCGGTCATCCGGCGAGGCGGCGATACCTGCGGCGTCGGAGCAGGGGTATTCCCAGTCGATATCCACGCCGAGGAAGCCGTGCTCCTGCATCAGCTCCGCCGTCGTGCGGGCGAAGAGCCTGCGTCCTTCGTCCGTCGCGGCGGCCTGCGAGAAGCCGTCCGCGCCCCAGCCGCCGACGGAGACCACCGGCAGGATGTGCGGATGCGCGGCGATGAAGGCGCGGTAGGCGGCGATATGCTCCCAGTGGTCGCCGCTCACGCGCCCTTCGCGCACGAGCGCAAAGGAGTAGTTGAGCTGGTCGAGATTCGCAGCGTCCTCGTCGCGGAAGACAAGGCCGGGTCTGTCAAAGACATAGGCGGCGGTGATCGGGCGGCGGATGCTCATGATGACGGCCTCCTTAGGACGGGTCGTGGTCAGTCGGTGTATTCCACCCTGCGGCTGCGCGCGAGCACAGGGGCAAGGAACCTGCCGGTATAGCTCGCCTCGCAGGCGGCGACCTCCTCCGGCGTGCCCTGACATACCAGCGTGCCGCCGCCGTCGCCGCCCTCGGGGCCAAGGTCGATCACATGATCGCAGGCCTTGATGACGTCAAGGTTATGCTCGATGATCAGCACGGTGTTGCCGCCCTCCGCCAGCCTGCGCAGCACGCCGACCAGCCGCTCGCAGTCGGCCATGTGCAGGCCGGTGGTCGGCTCGTCGAGCACATAGAAGGTTTTGCCGGTGGAGGTGCGGGAAAGCTCCGTGGCCAGC
>JAGBAV010000125.1 GCA_017938795.1 Clostridia bacterium | reverse complement strand
GATGGGTACGCCCCTGCGGGGGGTTGGAGTACGCCCCTGCGGGGGGATGGAGTGCGCCCCTGCGGGGGGATGGAGTACGCCCCTGCGGGGGAATGGGGATACGCCCCTGCGGGGGGATGGGGGCGGGGGTATACGGCGGGCTGGAGCGTCGCTCCCTCTCTCTCGCTCCGATTATAATCATAGCACGGGGAAAACCGGGGGGCAAGAGGACATTTCCGGCCATTTCCGGCCATTGCCGGACATCCGGCGGACATGGAGCGGACATGGGCGGACATACGCCCCTGCGGGGATGCGGCTGCGTCCTGCGTGGGGATGGATGCGGGGCATACGGCGGGCTGGAACGCCGCTCCCTCTCTCTCTCCGATTATCATCATAGCACGGGGAAACCGGGGGCAAGCTGACATTCTGTGCCGCTTTGTGCCGTTTTGTGACATATTGTGACGCGCAGTGACATGGCGGCGGCGGACGGCGCGGCTGCGTCTTGATTCCGGGCTGCGGCTGCCGTATAATCATGTCAACCCCACAGAATACAAGGAGGGATATCATGAAGATCCTGATGCTGGGCAACAGCTTCACCTACTTCAACGACATGCCGCAGCTGCTGGCGGCGAATACCGGCTGGGAGGTCGTCGCCCATACGCGCGGCGGCGCCTACCTGAGCGAGCACCTTGACCCCGAAGCGGAGCTGGGCGCGAGGACGCTGCCCGCCCTGCGGGAGCAGAAATGGGACTATGTCGTCCTGCAGGAGCAGAGCCGAGGCCCGTACGAGCGGCGGGAGGAATACCTCGCCAGCGTGCGCGCGCTCTGCGGTCTGATCCGCGCAGCCGGGGCGACGCCGGTGATCTACGCCACATGGGCGTATAAGGACGGCACGCAGCGCCTCGCCTCCACAGGCCTGTCCTATGACGCCATGCTCGCCGCGCTCACGGAGGGCTGCCATGCCGCCGCCAAGGAGAACGGCGCGCTCATCGCGGACGCGGGCCTTGCCTTCGCCGGCACGCAGCATGTGCTGCCCCTCTATACCCCGGATGACTATCACCCCTCCGCCTTCGGCTCGATGCTCGCCGCGCTGACCATCGCCTCCTGCATCGCCATGGACGCGCAGGCCCGCGGCGTATGAGGCGGATTTTCTGTCTCGCGGCGCTTCTGTGCCTGCTCCCCATGCATGCGCTGGCGGCGAAGGCGCCCGCCGTGCTTTCGCTGGGCAGCGAGGCCGCCGCGCAGCATCTGTCCACGCATACCTACGCCTATACATGCTCCTGGAGCGGCGAGGGGCCCTCTCTCTGCCCCGACCCCGGCTGCCCGGAGTACGGCCATGTCCATTGCTACGGCAGGCGTGTGAGCCTCTGGGACACCCCTGCCAAGGGCTCCAGCCGCGTGCCCTATTACCCCAACGGCACCAGCGCGATGGTCGGCCCGGATACGGAATTCCAGCTTGTGGGCGTGGTCAGCTACAAGGGGAAGTTCTACGCCAATCTGCGCGTCATGGACGGCGACGCGGTGATATGTTCCGGCTTCGTCAACGCGGACTATATCGGCTGCGACTGCGCGGCCTATGAGGGCTTTGAACCGCTTGACGAATTCGTCTATGATTTCGGCCCGTTCATGCTCTGATCATCCTCTCCATTCCCTCCCTGAATACTTGCACGTGCAATTAATGGCAGTATTCCTTCATATTACTATTGGAATAGATAAAATTGTGCTTAAATTTGCAGGAATTCCGACTTCTCCGTCAGTAATCGCTTGAAATACAGATGATATCTTGTTATAATATAGTCAATAAGCACAAAGGGACGGGCGGTGCCCGTCAAAAGGGGTATGGACATGAACGCTGCATTCGTCATCACCGCGCCGCAGGCCGTGGCGCAGAGGCTCTGCTCGATCTTTGATAAGGCGCAGCTTGCTCCGCAGGCTGTGTATGAGGGCGGCGGGGAGGCCGCAGAGGCGGCGCAGGGCGCGCTGGTGGTGACCACATGGAAGCTCGACGACATGACCGGTCTGGAGCTCGCCGAGAGGCTGGGCGAGGACGCCGACGTGCTGATGATCGTCCCCGCGGACTATGAGCAGCAGACGGATCTGCCGCAGAATGTGCTGCTCCTGCGCAATCCCGTCAGTCCGGACGCGCTGGTGCAGTCCGTGCTCGTGATGGCGCACTGCCGTGAGCGCATGGGCGCGCTGCGCGCCCGCGCGCAGAAGCTCTCCAGGACGCTGGAGGAGCGCAAGCTCATCGACCGCGCAAAGGGCCGCCTGATGGACGGCCTGCATATGACCGAGGCCGAGGCGCATCATTTCATCCAGAAGCGCAGCATGGATCTTGGCCAGCGCATCGCCGAGGTCGCCGGCGCGATTCTCGCCGCGGAGGATCTGTCCGCGCTGTGATCAGCTGACTTCTCCTTTCCCCCGTTCCCGCAGCCTGCGGGGCGGGGGTTTTTTTGCGGCTGTGCCGCTGTACGCCGCAAAGATAAGCGCGCTCGCACGGAATACGCTCTGTGCTTATCACGCTTGGCAGGGGCTTCTTGTACAGTGTCCTTCGGATGCATCGCAGCGTCTGCCTGCGCATCCTGCGCCCGGTGCAATCCTCTGCCGCCTCCGGCGGGGAGGACGTGATGCAGGAGACCGGGGAACACAAGCAGCTCTGTACAGAATCCATTCAGACTGCTTAAGCGCACCCTGCAGGGGAGGGGCTCTGCTCCTCCCGCACGGATCGCAGGCCTGTGATGTCCGCTGCTGCCTACGGCAGGCAGGCGAGTGCAGGAGGTCAAGGGGGAGACGAGGGATCCCATTCCGGGGAGCCTGCATAGTCGCAGCCTATGACCGCTCCTTGCAGTTTCCCACGCTCCTGCCCCTCCTCCACACAAAAAGCCCCGGCTGTCAACCGGGGCTTTACACGTATTCGGGGGGATCACGCGAGCGCGAACTTCACCGTCAGCAGATCCTCGTTTCTGGAGCTGTGGCCGACCATCAGCAGGAATTCGCCCGGCTCGACGACGCGCTCCTCGCGGCGGTTGACGAGGGAGAAGTCCATCCTGTCAAGGGTAATCTCCACGGTCTTGGCCTTGCCGGGGGCGAGCTCCACCTGCTTATAGGCGATGAGCTGCTTCACCGGGGTCATCACGGAGGAGACCAGATCGCGGAAATAGACCTGCACGGTCTCCACGCCCTCGACGCTGCCGGTGTTCTTCACCGTCACGCGCGCGGTCAGGGTGTCCGTATCAAAGGACAGATCGCTGTAGGCGAACGGCGCATAGCCCATGCCCTCGCCGAAGGCAAAGAGCGGCGTCTCGGGCAGGTCGCAGTACTTCTGCTTGTCAACCTGCTTGTGCCAGCCGGGCAGCGCGTTGTAATACACCGGCACCTGACCGGAGTGATGCGGGAAAGAGATCGGCAGGCGGCCCTGCGGGTTGATCTCGCCGAAGAGCGCCTGCGCCACGGCCTCGCCGCCGTGCGCGCCGCCATTGAAGGCGACGACCACCGCATTGGACGCGGCCTCGACCTCCGGCATCGCCAGCGGCTTGGAGGCGCACAGCACCGTCGTCATCGGGATGCCCAGCGCGCGCAGGCGGGCGAACAGCTCGCTCTGCCTGCCGGAGAGCGCCAGATCCGCGCGGTCCTTGCCCTCGCCGACCTGCGGCACCTCGTCGCCGACGACGTATACGATCAGGTCCGCGCCCTTCGCGGCCTCGACGGCGGCGTCCAGGTCGTCCGCATCCGTCGGGATCGGGCTGCAGCCGCGGCTGTACACGCAGGCGATGCCGCGCGCCGCCGCCAGCGCCTCCATGCCCTCGCGGATGGTGGTGTACGGGCGGATGGGCTCATGCTCCGGGTTGGGCAGCGGGTGGGAGAAGTATGTCCAGTCGCCGTACTGCGCGCGGATATCGTCCGCATTGCCGCCGATGACGGCGATCGTCTTCACGCCGTCCGCGATGGGCAGCACGCCGTCGTTGCGCAGCAGGGTGATGCTCTTCTGCGCAGCGCGCAGGGCGGCCTCGTGGTGCTCTGCGCAGCCGATGCAGCCCGGGCGGCCCAGCTTCTCCGGATGGGCGAAGAGCTCCATCCGCATCTTGACCGTCAGGATATGCAGCACGGCCTCGTCGATCACACTCTCGCTCAGCCTGCCCTCGCGGATGCTGCGCAGCGCGCTCTCGTAGAATTCCGGGCTGGACATGATCATGTCGTTGCCGGCCTCGGCGGCCAGGCGGGCGGCCTCCACCGGGTCCGCCGCGACGAACTGCTGGGTGACGAGGCTGGTCGCGTTCATCCAGTCGGTCACGACAAAGCCGTCAAAGCCCATCTCGCCGCGCAGGATGTCGTGCAGCGCCTTGCGGTCGATGGTCAGCGGCGTGCCGTCGATGGAGCCGTATGCCGTCATGAACGAGGCGCAGCCCGCGTCCACCGCCTTCTTGAACGGCGGAAGGAAGACCTCGCGCGCCTTGCGGTAGGTGATCTCGGAGTCGCAGGCGTCCCTCGCGCCGACAGCCTCGCCATAGGCGAAGTAGTGCTTCGCGCAGGCGATGATGCTCTCCGGGTCGTCAAGGCTGTCGCCCTGATAGCCCTCGATGATCGCGGCGGCGAGCTCGCCGGTGAGGTACGGATCCTCGCCGAAGGTCTCGTTCACGCGGCCCCAGCGCGGATCGCGCGAGAGGCACAGCAGCGGGGAGAACGTCCAGTGCAGGCCGTCCGTGGCGACCTCGCGCGCGGTGATGCGCCCCATCTCGCGGGCGGTCTCCCTGTCCCAGCTGCAGGCGCAGGCCAGCTGCGTGGGAAATACGGTGGCGTGGTCGTTGAGCGCATGGCCGCGCACCGCGTCGATGCCGAAGATGACCGGGATGCCCAGCCGCGTGCTGCAGGCCGCCTGCTGGATCTCGCGCGCGTCGTCGCCCAGCACATGCAGGAACGAGCCCGCGCCCAGCTTCGCCCAGCGCAGCGCCTCCTCCCGGCCGACCATCGCGTAGGGGATCTGCATCATCTGCGCGACCTTCTCCTCCAGCGTCATCTGCGCCATCAGCGCGCGCGCCCGGCTGATATACTCGTTGCTCATCACTTGTTTCCTCTCTTTCGGTGATCATGCGCATGGCATGGAATCTGTCTCCCCTGATTATATCCGTTTGCACAGGCGATGGCAACACCCATTTGCCCGCGCCGCCCGCTCACAGCATGATCGCATAGTAGCGGCTGATTCTGCCCTTCTGATAGCCGTCGCCTTCCCCGATCAGCACGCCGCCGCATTTCTCGATGGTTCTGATCGAGGCGATGTTATCCTCATAGCAGCCAAGGATCGCCCGCGTCATCCCGCTCTCCCGGCAGAGGGACAGCGCATGACGGAGCATCGCCGTCGCGTATCCCTTCCTTCTCTCGCCCGGCCTCACGCCGTAGCCGATATGGCCGATTGCCCCGGCAAGGGCTTCGGGCAGCTCGTACCGGACGCTGAGCAGACCGACCAGCCGCTCCCCCTCAAGGCAGAGAAAGAGCTGCGACCGCCCCCACTGCGCGTCGCCCTCCGAGGCATTGCGCTGCATCCTCGCCGCCCAGTCGGGGTACGCCGACGCCCGCAGGCCCATGCTCGCGCTGACGCTCGCTTCGCCGCTGTCCGTATGCTCCTGCACATATGCCCGCAGGATCGCTTCATCCCCGTCCTCCGGGAGTCTGTATCTCATATCCTTCACCTCCGGATGATCTTCTGCCCGCCGCTGCGCGCAGACGGAGAAAAAGCGGCAGACCGTCGTCTGCCCGGCCTGCCGCTCCTGTTTCATTCTGTTGCCTCACTGCCACTGGAAGACATACTCGTTGATGCGTGTATCCTCGTACCATGCCGCGCCCCTGCCCCAGCGCACAGGCTCGTCATAGCCAAGGGACTCCAGCAGCGCCTTGGCCGTCTCGCGCATCTTCAGGCGCGCGCTGCCCATGGCGCTGTTCTCCGTGCCTCCCATGGCCTCCGCCGCGATGTCAAACCGCTCGCAGGTCAGGTCGATCAGCGTGCGCAGCTCATCAAGCTGCGCCTGCTGCTCCTCATTGAGGGCGCAGCCCTGCGCGTAGTCGGCGGCCTGCTGCGCGGCGCGGATATGGCAGAGGGTCAGGTAGCCGGTCTCCATCAGCCAGCGGCAGAACGGCCGGCTGACGTGCGGCAGCTCCTGCGCCTCCACGCCGAAGAGCGCCCGGATCAGGTCGATGCGCGCCTGCTGGTCGGTGAAGGTGAAATTCCATCCGTCCAGCTCCGTGCCGTAGGGGCCGGTCATCACATAGGAGCCGATCTCCTCCGGGCGGAAGGTCAGCGCGAGGGAGACGAGGCTGGTGATCTCGCCAAAGCCGATATTGGTCATGATCCCGCTGTCCCCGTCCGTGATCAGCGGGAGGATCTTCCCCATCAGCTGCGGGTTGCCGCGGATCTTTTTGAAGATCGCCAGCATCAGCTCGCGGTGGCGGCCCGTCCTGCCGATGTCCGTGCCGTCGATGGTGGCGTTGCGGCGGGCGCGCAGGTAGTCCATGATGCCCTCGCCGTCCAGCGTCTGCCAGCCGCGCTGGTATACGCGCCCGTGGTGCCCGGTGTAGATCATGTCCATCTCGAATTCCACGCCGCCGATGGCGTCGCCCAGCGCCTCCATGGTCTGCATATCCACGGCGCAGTAGAGGCTCACCTCCACCCCGCCCAGCAGCCAGCTCGCGGCATCGCAGGCGCGCTCAAAGCCCTCCTCCAGCGTGTCCGCGCAGTTGACCGCAGCGTTGAGCTTGTACAGCCCGCGCACGCCCGGCACATAGGTCAGCGTATCGCGCGGGAGGGAGACGAGGTTCACCGTGTTCTTCGTCCTGTTGAGGGAGACGAGCAGCACCGCGTCCGCGTGGCATTCCTGCAGCCGCGCCTTGTTGTGGCTGCCGCGCCGCCCTGCCGGGCCGTAATCAAGCCCCAGCAGCAGGATGTTGGTGTATTCGTCCTGCGTCTCTGCGGGGGTCACCTCCACCGGGGTCAGCAGCGGATGGCGGGCCGTATACGCCGCCGCAGGGCATGCCGCCGTCAGCAGCATCACAAGCAGCGCAAGCGCCGCGATCATCCTGCAGGCTCTCATGCCTGTCTCCTCCTTTGCGTCATGCCCGCTCACGCTTCAAAGGGCTCGGGCAGCTTTCCATCCTTGAGGAACTGCTCGTACCGGTCGCAGATGGCCTGCGTCTCGCCGAAGGCGATCTGCCGCCCGTGATCCAGCCAGAGCACCTTGTTGCACAGCTCGCGCACCTGCGGGACAGAATGCGAGACGAGGATGCCCGTCACGCCGCTGTCCAGGATCTCCTTCATCTTGTCGCCGCTCTTCTTGTGGAAGGCGCCGTCGCCGACGGCGAGCACCTCGTCCAGAATCAGGATATCCGGCTTGACAAGGCACGCGATGGAGAAGGCCAGCCTGCTCTTCATGCCGCTGGAGAGCTGCTTGAACGGCCTGTTCTGGAATTCCTCCAGCTCCGCGAAGGCGATGATCTGGTCGTACATCTCGTCCATGAACTTGCGGGTATACCCCAGCAGCGCGCCGCGCAGATAGGTATTCTCCCGCACGGTGAGGTCGCCGTCAAAGCCGGAGCTCAGCTCCAGCAGCGCCGCGATGCTGCCCTTCACGCGGACCTTGCCCTTCGTGGGCACCATGATGCCGGAGATCGCCTTGAGCAGCGTGGACTTGCCCGCGCCGTTCTTGCCGATCAGGCCCAGCATGTCCCCGCGCTCCAGCGTGAAGGACACATCCCTGTCCGCCCAGAATTCCGTCACCTGATAGTCGCCGCGCAGCCTGCGCACGATGTATTCCTTCAGGCCGATCTCCTTGAAATCGCCCGTGATATAGCGGATCGAAACATCCTTTGCCTCAATGATCGCCATGTCCGTCCGCCTCCTTACACATAATACAGGAACTTATGGTTCTTCTTCTTGTACATCAGCCCGCCCAGCAGCATCGCCACCGCCGCATAGAAGACGATCAGCAGATGCAGGCCGGGGCCGGGGATCACGCCGTCGATGACCACGGTGCGCACATAGGTGATCACGCAGTAGAGCGGATTAATGTAGAACAGCCGCTGGATCGCCGGCGCATAGGCATCGACCTGATAGAAGATCGCGGACATGTACATCAGCAGCAGGGTGAAGATGTCATACAGATACGAGATATCGCGGAAGAAGACGAACAGCGCGGAGAGAATCAGACCCACGCCGATATTGAACACAATCAGGCACGCAATCGGGAACAGCAGCGCAAGGAAGCTCACGCGGAAGGTGATGCCGTCCAGCGCGGCGAAGAGGAAGAACACGCACAGCGTCAGACCGAAGTTGATGATCGAAGAGACGTTCTTGGTCAGCAGGAAGATGTACTTGGGCACGTTGATCTTGGTGAAGATGTGCTTGTTGCCCATCAGCGCGCTCATGCCGCCGGTGGTCGACTCCTTGAAGAAGGAGAACACGAGGTTGCCCGCAAAGAGGTAGGTCGTGTAGTGCGAGGTGTTCCTGCCGAAGAACTGGGTGAACACCAGCCGCATCACCAGCAGCGTGAGCAGCGGGGAGAGGATGCTCCAGCCCATGCCCAGCACGGTGCGCTTGTATTTCTGCTTGAAATCGCGCTTGACCAGCTCCTCAAAGAGGAACTGGTGCTTTCTGCATTTTTCTGCAAAGCGGCCCAGCCGGCCGCGGATATTCATCGTCATGCTCTGAGTCCTCCGTTATTCTTTCGTCCCGGCCTGCGGCGCGCGCACGGTCTCCACCCGCGGATTGAACGCGAGCCCGCAGACGTATTCCCTGATGATCACCGCGCATCGCTGCAGCCGCCTGTCCTTGGCATGCATGAGGATGCGCACAAGGTTGAGGCCGCACTTGGCCGTGTAGTAGCCAAAGCCGCGCAGCCCCTCCTGCCGGTAGAGGTAGTTTTCGTTCCGGTAGGCATAGTGATAGCGCGCGATGCGCTCCGCGCTGTCCCCGGCGATGCTGCTGCCGTTGTTTTCCTTCATCGCGTGGATCACGCGGCTGCGCCCGGCGATATAGCAGGGCAGCCCCATGCGCACGGCGAGGCGGCGCGTATACTCGATGTCGTCGCCCCAGATGAAGAACTCCCGGATGGGCAGCCCGGCGCGCTCGATCACCTCCGCCCGGAACAGGCAGGAGACGAAGGTCGCCTGCACAGCGGCGATGAGCCCATGCTCCAGCAGCCCGATGCCGCTGTAGAAGTCCTTGTGCAGCTTCTGCCGGTTCATCCTGCAGGGGCTGCCGTCCGTCCACAGCGCGGCGGAGGACAGGAAGCCGTATTCCCCGCCGAGCAGCGCGTCCGCCTCCAGCAGGCGCTGAAGCGCGTCCGGCTCGGGGAGCGTGTCGTCGTCCATGACCCATACATGGCTGTAGCCCGCCTCGACGGCCCAGCGCATGCCGAAATTGAAGCCGCCCGCGCCGCCGAGGTTCTCCCCGGTATTGCGGTACTGTATGCCCTCCTGCGCAGCGGCCCATTCGCCCGTGCCGTCCGTGGAGGCGTTGTCCACCAGCAGCACGTCGCAGGGCGCGCTCTGCGCGAGCAGGCGCTCCACGCAGCGCCTGAGCAGCGGGAGCCTGTTGTACGTCACCACGACAGCCGCGATCCTCATCCCGCTCATCCTTTCCGCCCCCTCAGGCCGAATTTGCGCGCGAGGAACGCCGCCGCCTTCTTCGGCCAGTTCTGCCCCTCCATGTGCACGACGGGCAGCTCGGCATAGGCATAGCCGTTCGTCTCGATGTAGCAGTCCATCAGCCGCTCGGACAGGAAGCCCATCAGCCGCGGGGTCACGGCCTGCGGGCAGTCCCTGCGCATGCGCTCCTCCGCGGCGAAGAGGATGTCAAACATCCATGTGCAGTATGCGTCCGCGAGATCCCGCCGCATGATGAACATGTTGAAGCAGTGCCCCGCTGTGCGCCGCATGCTCGCGTCAAACGCGGGCAGGTACGCCGGCGCGCGCTCGGCGATCGTCTCCCGCAGCGCATCGTATCCCTCGCGCCCATGCGCGCGGATATACTGATTCTTCCTGTTCTCGATGACGTAGTCCCGCCTGCGCGGCAGGATGACGGGCGTGCGCTCAAGCAGCGCGGCGAGCTCCTCCCCGCCTGCAATGCGCGCGCGCGGCTTCGCCCATGGGGCGCAGGGGCGCTTCGTGCCGAAATAGCGCCTGTAGTGCGCCAGCCCCAGCGCGCCGGCGGGCAGGTTCTTCCATGCCCAGTACAGCGCGGTCAGCTCGCAGTACAGGTCGTTGCGCCCGGAGATGTGCTCCCCCTGCGCGTCGCTCTGGTAGGGCAGGGGCGCCTTGCCCAGCGCGCCGGCCTGCACAGGCAGATACACGCCGTCCTGCGGCATGTCATACCGCTTGTGCGTGGCGATGATGACCTTCATCCCGTGCTCCATGCCGTGCGCCCCCTTCCCGTCCATAGTAAGCCACATGATATTATACTCCATGCCGCCCCAATTCTCAACCCAAATTTCTTACAGGACAGTATACACTCCCCCTTGACAGACCGTCACCCCGCGATGTATCATCATGTATAGAGAAAGGCAGGTGAGCAGGCTTATGACGTGTATTTCGCATGGATCTCAGAGGCTGCGCTGCTCCCTGTCCCCGCGGTCATAACGGCTGACGCGGGCCCTGTCTGCGGCAATCAACGGCGCTTCTGTCATCCGGAAGCGCCGTTTTTGCGTCCCTTCGGGACGACCGACAGAAAGGATTATCCGCATGCTGAAGCTTGAAGATCTGTTTGAGCATTTCGACCTCGCGCGCCTTGCGCTGACGCACTACCCGCATGACCCAGCCAGCCTCGATGCGTGGCTCCCCCGTTTCCGCATCTCCTCCAACGCCGTCTATCCCTTCTGCGATGACGGCGGGCTGTGCTTCCTGCGCCTCTGCCCGGAGGGGGAGAAGCCCCTCGCGCATATTGAGGGCGAGATCGCCTTCATCCGCCATCTGCGCGACGCGGGCTATCCCGCGATGGAGCCCCTGCCCATGACAGACGGCGCGCTCTGCCGCACGCTCCATACCCCGTGGGGCCGCTGGCATGTGAGCGCCTTCCGCGCCGTGCCGGGCATGCCGCTGGAGGATGCGCCGCTGGGCGGCGATACCCTCATGGCCTATGGCGCGTCCCTCGCCCGCCTGCATGATCTCTCCGCCGGGCAGGCCTTTGCCCGCCCCTCATATGAGGAGACCGCCGCGCAGATGCGCCCCCTTCTCCCGCAGGCGCTGCATCCCGTGCTGGACGGCGTGATGGCTGACCTCGCCGCCCTGCCGCGCACAGATGAGACCTTCGGCCTCGTCCATTATGACTTTGAGCTGGACAACATCTTCCTCGATCCCGCATCGGGCGTCATCAGCGTGATCGACTTTGACGACAGCCTGTATCACTTCTATGCGCTGGATATCGCGCAGGCGCTTGATTCCCTCGCCGACCGCTTCGAGGGCGACGCCCTTGCCGGCGCGCGCTCCTCCTTCCTGCGCGGCTATCGCAGCGTCCGCCCCTTCACCGCGGAGCAGACACTCCCGCTGATGCGCCGCTTTGTCGATCTGCGCGCCGTCGCCCGGCTGACCCATTGCCTTGACTCCGCGCCCGCCGCCCGCCCGCAGTGGCTCGTCCAGCTGGAGGCGAAGCTCACCTATAAGCGCGGCCTGCTGATCGCCTCCCTGCAGCAGGGGCTGTGAGCGCGCTTGCCCCGCCGCCCGCGCCGTGGTATAATGAGGCCATCAAGTACACAGGGAGTGTGTCCGATGGAAAAGATCATCTGCCAGTCCTGCGGCGCAAGCAGCTTCACCGAGCGGGGGCCGTACCGCATCTGCCAGTACTGCGGCACGAAGCATTCCACTCTGCCCAGCCCCGCCGCCCCGCCCGCAAACGGCGTCGCCCTTGACGACGACGTGCAGCGCCTGCTGAGCAAGTGCTACGCCGACCCCAAGCGCGCCGCCCGCTACGCCAGCCTGATTCTGGATATCGACCCGACGAATGAAGAAGCCCTGAAATTCCTGTAAGACGACGAGGTGAGCCTATGAGCAAGACATGTATGAGCTGCGGCCGCGATATCGGCTTTTTCTCCGGCGAGAATGTCATCGCGCCCGGTTCCGCCAGATGCCTGTGCGACAAGTGCTATGCGTTCTTCGGCGTAGAGGCCAATAAGGTCAAAGCGCTTGACAACGCCAGCGAAGTCCGCGATTGTTACCAGAATGCGTGCAGACTGATCCGCAATTCCGGTCTGAGGAATCAGGAGGCCATTCTTGCTGAGCTGGAAAAACTCTATACGTCCAAAATGGATGCCATTGCACAGTCTTCGAAAGACGCTTCCATCACAGCCGAAGAGCTGGCTCAGGCCCACGAGCAGGAGAAGCGCGAGGAGGCCGCCAAGAAGCGCGCCATGGCGCAGATGCTGATCACCTCCGGCTTCCAGTTCGACGGCTACCGCATCGTCAAGTATTCCGGCTACATCTCCGGCGACGACGCCATTCAGGTCGCGCGCGCAACGTGGTTCGGCGGCACGGTCAATGTGGGCGAGGCGCTGATGGATTCGCTGGTCAAGATCCGCCGCAAGGCCCTGCAGGAGCTGAAGGAGGCCGCCTACGAGCTGGGCTGCAACGCCGTCATCGGCGTGGACTTTGACTACATCACCCTCGAGCCGGAGAAGGCGAACTTCAATGGCGGCACGACGTATCTTCCCTATGTCTTCGGCGTCACGGCGAATGGCAACGCCGTCGTGATCGAGAAGATTGAGGACGATGCGCCCCGCCCCGCGGCGGACTACGGCGCGCCCCGCAGGCGCAACACGCTCCGCCCGTCGGATTTTGAGTAATTGAGAGAAAGCAGCGGCAGGATGATCCTGCCGCTGCTTTTGTATGCGCGTCTGGCTGAGGGATGGTCAACCCCTCCGCCCCTATCGGGGCACCTCCCCTTACACAGGGGAGGCTTTTGGGGAGCGGGGCTGACCAAGAAACTGCCGCGCCCCTCCCCCACTTATCAGATATACAAGTCAAGCACATCTCCAAGCCGCGTTGAGACCTCCCTCCGTGAGGGAGGGGGACCGCCCTATGGGCGGTGGAAGGAGTGCCCCGCCGGAGGCAGCTGCTTACATCACAATCCTGCTGTCCATCGCCGCACCCAAACGCTCCCCGGCATACTGTCATATGATCGGCAACCCCTCCGTCTCCATCAGTACATTCCCCCTGATTCCCTCACAGCAAAAAACAGCAAGCCGTTTCCGGCTTGCTGTCTGGCTGTATGCTCACTTGTGATACAGGTTGTTCTTCTCGTAGGTCGGCTCGCAGGTGATGTTCATCCCGAGGCGCTTGAAGAGGTTGTCGTCCACGGAGCTGAGGATGACCGTGGAGTGCACATCGCAGCCGCTGAGCTCGTCCAGCTTCTGCATGGCGAGCATGGCGTTGGGGTCGGTCGCCGCGCTGATGGACAGGGCAATGAGCGTCTCGTCCGTGTGCAGGCGCGGGTTCTGGCTCTTCATGTAGTCGATCTTCAGCGTCTGGATGTTCGCGATGACCGCCGGGGAGATCAGCTTGATCTCGTCCGCGATGCCGGCCAGCGCCTTGAGCGCATTGAGCAGCGCCGCGGAGGACGGGCCGAACAGATCCGTCGTGCGGCCGGTGATGATGCGCCCGTCGGGCAGCTCGATGGCGGCGGCAGGCGCGCCGGTACGCCCGGCGACCTCCAGCGCGACGGGGACAACGCCCCTGTTCTCCGGCTCGACGCCCACGGTGCGCATCAGCAGCTCGATCTGCTGCAGCTCGTTTTCGCTGCCCATGCCCTGCCGCAGCTGGCAGGCGGCCTTGAAGTAGCGGCGGATGATCTCCTGCCGGGACGCCTCGCGGCAGACCTCGTCGTCCACGATGGAGAAGCCGACCATGTTCACGCCCATATCCGTCGGGCTCTTGTACGGGCACTCGCCGTAGATGCGCTCGAAGATCGTGCGCAGCACGGGGAAGATCTCCACATCGCGGTTATAGTTGACGGTCGTCTCGCCGTATGCCTCCAGATGGAAGGGGTCGATCATGTTCACGTCGCTCAGGTCGGCGGTCGCGGCCTCGTAGGCAAGGTTCACCGGGTGCTTCAGCGGCAGGTTCCAGATCGGGAAGGTCTCAAACTTCGCGTAGCCCGCCTTGATCCCGCGCTTATGCTCGTGATAGAGCTGGGAGAGGCAGGTCGCCATCTTGCCGCTGCCGGCGGCCGGCGCGGTCACAACGATCAGGGAGCGGGTGGTCTCGATGTATTCGTTTCGGCCATAGCCCTCGTCGCTGACGACGAGCTTGAGGTCGGCCGGGTAGTTCGGGATGCTGTAATGGCGGTAGACCTTCAGGCCCATCGCGGTCATGCGCTTCTCAAAGACGATGGCGGAGGGCTGCTCGGCGTACTTGGTCAGCACGATGGAGCCGACGTACAGCCCGAAATCGCGGAAGATATCGATCAGGCGCATCACGTCGGTGTCGTAGGTGATGCCCAGATCGCCGCGGCGCTTGTTCTTCTCGATGTCGTTCGCGCTGATGGCGATGACGATCTCCGCCTGATCCTTGAGCTCGAGGAGCATCTTGATCTTATTATCCGGCTCAAAGCCCGGCAGCACGCGCGAGGCATGGTAGTCGTCAAAGAGCTTCCCGCCGAATTCCAGATACAGCTTCCCGCCGAACGCAGCGATGCGCTCGCGGATATGCTCGGACTGGAGGCGGATGTATTTCTGGCTGTCAAACCCGATCTTCTTCATACGCAGTCACTCCCATCCTCTGCGCCGGAGCCGGCGCCATCCCATTTCACGCAAAAGCGGGCCCCCTGCGGACGCCCGCCAAAATCCTTTTTAGTATAGCAAAACCGAAGGATTCAATCAAGGTTTTCGCGCAAATTTTCAGATATGCAGGCTCATGCCGCGCCCCGCGCTCACGCCTCCAAAGACGCGCAGCCCCTGCGCGCAGGCCTCGAACGCCAGATCCCCCACGCGCGTGGCGGCGGGCATCTTCACAAACGACAGCCGCGTGCAGCCAAAGAACGCCATGCTGCCCACCATCGACGTCCCCCACGGGAGCGTCACCTGCGTCAGGCTCTCGCAGCTGGCGAAGGCATTGTCGCCGATACGCTCCAGTCCGCGCTCAAAGCACACGCCGGCAAGCGCGCGGCAGCCGAAGAACGCGCTCTCCCCGATGGCGCGCACGCCCGGGCCGAGGATCAGCTGCTCCAGCGTCGTGCTGGCGAAGAAGGCCTTCGGCGCGATGTATGCGATCCTGCGCCCGCAGACCTCGGCGGGGATCTCCATCCGCGCGGGGGCCTCATGGCGCGGGCCCATCAGCGTGAGGGACCCGTCCTCATTCTCTGCATAGATGAAATCCTCGTCGTTCATCCAGCTCATCGAGTCGTAGGCGATGCCGTTGAGCTGCGCATAGCGCTGGGCGAACGTGCCCTCCGCGCCGTAGAGCGCGAGCTGACGCCCGCAGCCGAAGAACGCGCCGCCGCCGATCTGCACGACGCTCGCGGGGATATCCACCCGCGCAAGACGCGCGCACTTGGAGAAGCACGACGGCCCCAGCGCCTGCACGCCCGGCTCGATGCGCACATGCGTGAGCCCCGCGCACTTGGCGAACGCCAGCGTGCCCACGCGCGCCACGCCCCCGGGGATGACCAGCCGCTGCAGCCGCGCACAGCCGGAGAAGGCCATCTCCCCGATCGCGCGAAGGCCTGCGGGCAGCACCACGCGCCGCAGCATCGTGCAGCCCTCAAACGCGCGCGGCGCAATCGCCATCACCGGCATGCCGCCCGCCTCATAGGCGATATCCACATCGTCCGCCTGCGGGTCCATGCAGCGCACGACCGTCGCCGTGCCGTCGCCGTTGTCCGCGATCTCCAGCACGCGCTGCCCGACCGTTGCATAGCCGGGCTGCGCCGGCGCGGGCGCATAGCGGGGCTGCGCGTCCACGGCGGGCGTCTTTGCCCCGCCGTTCAGGCTCGCGCTGAAGCCATCCTGCCCCAGCGTCTGGCGCTGCGCGTCCGCCTCTCCCTGTCTCGCTCTTCTCTGAAATACCATCGCTGCTCTCCATCTTTCGCATTTGGGTGTATTATACCACCCGCACGCAGCCTTTGGCAATGCCGGGGACAGGATTGCCAAAAACTGCGCATTTCCCTCTTGACATATCCCGCCGCATGCTGTATCATGATGATATCAAATTGATATCAAGCAAAGGAGAATCCGCTATGATCAAGCAAAGCATCCCTCAGGAAACCACCGCCCGCCATATGAATGGCTTCGCTGCGCTGCTGCTGTTCCTGCTCGGCCTCGCCGGCTGCGCCGGCCTGATGGTGCTGGCGATCTATCTGCTCGCGGAGGGGATCTCCGGCCTCTTCGGCGGCCTGTTCCTCGCCCTGAGCATCGTCGGCATGCTCGCCTTCATCATCCTGCTGTGCGGGCTGAAGGTTCTCGCCCCGAATCAGGCGTATGTCTTCACCCTCTTCGGCAAGTATTTCGGCACAATCAAGGAGCCGGGCTTCTACTTCGTCAATCCCTTCGTCAGCGCGAATGCGCCGCAGAAGTCCGCCTCCGAGGGCGGCGTCGCCGTGCAGGCCTCCGTCAACGGCCAGCAGACGACCGTGCAGGTCGGCGGGGATAAGCGCATCAGCCTCAAGACCCGCACGCTGGACAACCACACCCAGAAGGTCAATGACGCCATGGGCAACCCGATCATCATCGGCTCCGTGGTCATCTGGCGCGTCGCCGACCCGACGGCCGCCGTCTTCGCGGTGGAGAATTTCGAGGAGTACCTCTCCATCCAGTGCGACTCCACCATCCGCAACATCGCCCGCCTCTATCCGTATGACTCCATGGAGAACGACGCGGAGGAGAAGACCCTGCGCGGCTCCGCCAGCGAGGTTTCCGAGATCATGCAGACCGAGCTCGCCGAGCGCGTGAAGGACGCCGGCATCGTCATCGAGGACGTGCGCATCACCACTCTCGCCTATTCCGACGAGATCGCCGCCGCCATGCTCCAGCGCCAGCAGGCCACAGCCATCATCGCCGCCCGCCAGAAGATCGTCGAGGGCGCGGTCGGCATGGTGAAGATGGCCATCGACCAGCTCGGCGAGGAGGAGGTCGTCGTCCTTGACGAGGAACGCAAGGCCGCCATGGTCTCCAATCTGCTCGTCGTGCTCTGCGGCAGCAAGGACGCCCAGCCCATCGTCAACAGCGGCAGCATCTATTAAATCACCCGGAGGTATGCCCCGATGAATGAGGACGCGCTCCGCGAGAGAGAGGCACTCCTTGAGGCCCGGCTCGCCCGCATCGAAGAGCTCGAGGCGCAGGCCCTCCGCCGCGAGAAGGCCGCCAAGGAAAAGGAGAAGGCAAAGAAGCAGGTGCTCCTGCGCCTTGCCCCGACCCTGTGGGACGATATCGCCGCATGGGCGGAGGAGGACTTCCGCTCCATCAACGCGCAGATCGAGTATCTGCTGACGGAGGCCGTCCGCAGCAGGAAGAAGAAATGAGCTACGAAGGGCCCCCGCGCCGCGCGGGGGCTCCTTTTTCATCTGTATAAGACAGGGAAAGCAGCGCGCCATCTGACCACTTCTGTCTGTCCTGTATAGCATGCGCTCTCTCCCTCCCGGCTCTCCCCATGGGAGAGCTGGCGGCGCAGCCGTCTGAGAGGGCAAAGCGGCGCCCTCTCAGTCACCTCCGGTGACAGCTCCCCCAGCGGGGAGACAAGGGTTGGCGGGCGATTCCAGCCGGTCATGGCGACACAGTCCAGCTGCACTTGTCTGTCTGCTTGTTCATATGCTGAAGCATACGCTCTCTCCCTCTCGGCTCTCCCCATGGGAGAGCTGGCGGCGCAGCCGTCTGCGAGGGCAAAGCAGCGCCCTCTCAGTCACCTCCGGTGACAGCTCCCCCATAGGGGGAGCCAAGGGATAGCGGGTGATTCCAGCCGGTCAAGGCGACACAGTCCAGCTGCACTTATCTGCCTGCTTGTTCATATGCTGAGCCATCCGCTCTCTCCCTCTCGGCTCTCCCTATGGGAGAGCTGGCGGCGCCGCCGTCTGAGAGGGCAAAGCGGCTCCCTC
>JAGBAV010000019.1 GCA_017938795.1 Clostridia bacterium | reverse complement strand
TGTCCCGCTTCGGTGGCCTTCAGGTACCACTCCAGCGCCTTCGTATAGTCCTGCTCCACGCCCTTGCCGTCATAATACCTGTCGGCAGCGGCCTTCATGCCGTTCACGTTCCCGGCCTCCGCAGCCTTCAGGTACCATTCAAGTGCCGCCGCAGCATCCGGCTCCATGCCGCGGCCGTTATCATACATATAGCCGATGCTGTACATGGCGTCCGCACGTCCGCCCTCGGCCGCCTTCGTGTACCACTCCAGCGCCTTATCGTGGTTCTGCTCCACGCCCTGACCATTGTCATACATGAAGCCGATATGGTTCATCGAGCAGACATACCCGAGCTCCGCAGCCTTCAGGTGCCATTCAAACGCCTTGGCGTCGTCCTGTTCCACGCCCAGGCCATTATTGTACATCTGGCCGATATTGTGCGCCGCGGCACTGACGCCCGCATCATCAGCCTTCAGGTACCACGCCATGGCCCTCGCATAGTCCGGATCCATACCACGGCCATTCTCATACATGTAGCCAATGCGGAGCATGGCATCCGCGTCGCCGTATTCCACAGCCTTCTGATACCACTCCATGGCCTTCGTATAATCCTGCTCCGTGCCCTGACCGTTGTCATACATGTAGCCAATCCGTCTCATGCCGCCGGTGTGCCCCGCTTCCGCGGCCTTCAGGTACCACTCCAGCGCCTTCGCGTAATCCTGCTCCACGCCGCGGCCATCATAATACAGATCGCCGAGGTTATGCATGCCGTAGTCGCCGCCGGCCTCCGCCGCCTTCAGGTACCACTCATACGCCTTCGCGTAATCCTGCTCCACGCCATTGCCATTCTCATACAGCGCGCCGATGTTGTTCATCGCAGTGCTGTCTCCGGCCTCGGCCGCCTTCTGGTACCACTCCAGCGCCGCCGCGTAATCCTGCTCCACGCCATAACCGTTGCTGTACATGTAGCCGATCCGGACCATACCGCCGGTGTGTCCCGCTTCCGCGGCCTTCAGGTACCATTCCAGCGCCTTCGCATAGTCCTGCTCCACGCCATGACCATCGTAATACAGATCGCCGAGGTTATCCATGCCGTAGTCACTGCCGGCCTCCGCGGCCTTCAGGTACCACTCATATGCCTTCGCGTAATCCTGCTCCACGCCGTTGCCATTCTCATACAGCGCGCCGATGTTGTTCATCGCAGCGGCACTCCCGGCCCCAACAGCCTTCAGGTACCACTCCATGGACTTCGCGTAGTCCTGTTCCACGCCAAGGCTATAGCTGTACATATAGCCGATTCTGAACATCGCAGCGCTGTTCCCGGCCTCAGCCGCCTCCATGTAGAGCGGCAGCGCCAGCTCGTACTGGCCATGCTGATACAGCACCTGCGCATCGTCATACGCAGTATTCCCCTCCGCGCCGGCAAAGGCGCACAGGCTCAGCAGCATCACGCACAGCAGCATACACATCGTCTTCTTCATGATGATACCCTCCTTCATCATCGCCGGAATGCGCCGCACCGGGCGTATTCCTTCTGTTGACACCAATTATACCATGCGGTATTCCGAAAACCAACTACTCCCGTTAGACATCCGGCAGTTTCGGTCCGGAGCCGCCCCGGCTCCTCCCGGTAGACAGGATAGCATTGTCCGCCGCGCCGCAGGGATACATGCGCCGTTTCCCCTCCGCAGAATCACCCGGCGGGAAGCGTCACCCCCTGCCGCCCGCATACCAGCGGATCGTCTCCCGCATGCCCTGCTCAAACTCCACCTGCGGCCGCCAGCCCAGCTCCCGGCGGATCTTATCCGTATCCACGGCATAGCGCAGGTCATGCCCCGGCCTGTCGGGGACAAGCGCGATCCTCTCCTGCGGGCAGCCGAGCTCGCGGCAGATCATCCGCACGAGATCGATGTTGCTGCGCTCGCAGCCCGCGCCGACATTATAGATCTCCCCGGCGCGTCCCCTGCGCAGGATCAGATCGATCGCCGCGCAGTGATCCGTCACATGCAGCCAGTCGCGGACATTCTCCCCCGTGCCGTAGACAGGCAGCGGCTCGCCGGCCAGCGCGCAGGCGATCATCCGGGGGATCAGCTTCTCCCCATGCTGGTGCGGGCCGTAGTTGTTCGCGCTGCGGGAGATCGTCGCGTTCAGCCCGTAGGTGCGCACATACGCCATGACCAGCAGATCTGCCGACGCCTTCGACGCCGCATAGGGCGAGGACGCGCGCAGCGGGGACTGCTCGCCAAACCGCAGCCCCGGCTGATCAAGCGGCAGATCGCCGTAGACCTCGTCGGTCGACACCTGATGGAAGCGCGCCGTCCCGCAGCGCAGGCAGGCGTCCATCAGCGCCGCCGTGCCGAGGATGTTCGTGCGCAGGAAGACGCCGGGGTCCTCGATGGAGCGGTCAACATGGCTCTCCGCCGCGAAGTTGACCACAGCGTCCGGCCTCTCCCGCTGCATCAGGCGCAGCACGGCCTCCCTGTCAGCGATATCCCCACGCACAAAGCGGAAGCGCGGGTCATCCATCACCGGCGCAAGCGTCTCCAGCCTGCCGGCGTAGGTGAGCTTATCCAGGCAGACGATGCGGCAGTCCGCATGCCGCCGCAGCATATCAAAAATGAAATTCGCACCGATAAAGCCCGCGCCGCCCGTGACCAGAAGAACCATCGCCGAAGCCCCCTTTCCTTCTGTTTCTTCTATATCATTATAGCGTACCCGCCTCCCGGAGACAACCTCGCCCACATGCATTTCATCATGCGGCATTCCATGCTTGCCCGCAGGCGTATGATCCTATATAATGGAGAACAGAAGAAACCCCGCAGGCGGCGGAGCGAGACAGCCGCCCGCATCCATACGAACAAGAAGGGAGACCCTGCACCATGAAAGCCTTATTCATCGGCGGCACAGGCACCATCAGCATGGCCATCACCCGTCAGCTGGCCGCAAACCCGGACTGGGAGCTCTATCTGCTCAACCGCGGCACCCGCGCAGCGGAGCTGCCCGAGGGCGTGAAGGTCATCACCGCGGACGTCAGCGACGAGGCTGCGGCGGCGAAGGCGCTGGAAGGCATGAGCTTTGACTGCGTGTGCGACTTCATCGGCTTTGTGCCCGCCCAGCTCGAGCGCGACTACCGCCTCTTCAAGGGCAAGACCAAGCAGTTCATGTACATCTCCTCCGCATCGGCCTACCAGAAGCCTCTGGCCAATTACCTGATCACCGAGAGCACCCCGCTGGCGAACCCGTACTGGGAGTATTCCCGCAACAAGATCGCCTGCGAGGAATACCTGATGAAGCAGTACCGGGAGAACGGCTTCCCGGTGACCATCATCCGCCCGAGCCATACCTACGACGAGCGCAATGTGCCGCTGGGCGCGCACGGGGACAACGGCTCCTGGCAGGTGCTCAAGCGCATGCTCGAGGGCAAGCCCGTCATCATCCACGGCGACGGCACAACCCTCTGGACCATCACCTACAACACCGACTTCGCCAAGGCCTTCATCGGCCTGATGGGCAATATCCATGCCATCGGCGAGGCCTTCCACATCACCAGCGACGAATCCGTCACATGGAACCAGATCTACGCCATCATCGCCGACGAGCTGGGCGTGGAGCTCAAGGCTTACCATGTGCCGTCCGCCTTCCTGCATGAGGCCGCGGCGGGCAAGTATGACTTCGCCGGCGGGCTGATCGGCGACAAGGCGAACACCGTCGTCTTCGACAACAGCAAGGTCAAGCGCGCCGTGCCGGGCTTCACCTGCACCGTGCGCGCGGATCAGGGTCTGCGCCGGGCCGTGCGCCACATGCTCGCCACGCCTGCGCTGCAGCGTGAGGATCCGGAGTTCGACGCGTACTGCGACCGCGTGATCGCGGCGATGGAGGCGGCAAAGAAAGCCGTCGCGGAGGGCTGATATGGTTGATATGAAAGGCCGCTGGTGCCTGATCACCGGCGCGGCGAGGGGCATCGGCCGCCTGACCGCGCTGCTCATGGCGCAAAGGGGCGCCAATCTCATCCTGCACAGCAGGTCGCTCGCGCACACGCAGGCCATCCTTGACGAGGTCACGGCGCTGGGCGTGCAGGCCTACGCCGTGGAGGCAGAACTGTCCGACCTTGACGCTGTGCGCGCCATGCTCGCCGAGATCGACCGCCGCGGCACGCAGGTGGACGTCGTCCTCAACAACGCCGGCATGCAGATCGCCTACCGCACCGATTACCTCGCCACCCCCGCGGAGGACTACACCGTCTCCTTCTGCATCAACACCGTCGCCCCGATGATGATCGCCTATCATTTCCTTCCGGGGATGATGGCGCGCGGCTTCGGCCGGATCGTCAACACCACCAGCGGCATCTCGCTGGATCCGCAGCAGGCGGGCTACTCCGCCAGCAAGGCAGCGCTGGACAAGGTGACCATCGACCTTGGCAGCAAGGTGCAGGGCACGAATGTCCTGATCAACCTGACCGACCCCGGCTGGTGCCGCACGGATCTGGGCGGCCCGCACGCGCCCAACGCGCCGGAGAGCGCCATCCCCGGCATCGCCGTCGGCGCATTCGTGGACGACGGCAAGTCCGGCCGGTTCCTGAATGCGCAGCACTTCACCGGCATGACGCTTGAGGCCGCCGTCGCCAAAGCGGAGGCGGAATTTGACAGCCCCTACTGATCCCCGACAGAACGATAAGGAGGATATCCCCATGATTTACTATGTCAATCAGAATGGCCCGCGCGAAGGCGACGGCAGCATGGAGCGCCCCTTCCGGCATATCAGCGACGCGGCAAAGCTCGCGCAGCCCGGCGACGAGGTCGTCGTCTTCCCCGGCGTATACCGCGAGTGCGTCAGCCCGGCAAACGGCGGCACGGAGGATGCGCGCATCGTCTATCGCTCCGCCGAGCCGCTCGGCGCGGTCATCACCGGCGCGGAGGTCGTCACCGGCTGGCAGCCCTATCAGGGCGACGTGTGGATGGTCCGCGTGAACAACGGCGTCTTCGGCAGCTACAACCCCTATACCACCGAGGTCTACGGCGACTGGTACTTCGCCCCGTCCGTGCGTCATACCGGCGCGGTCTACTTTGACGACAGGGCGATGTACGAGGCCGAGACGATGGAGGAGTGCCTCGCCGGCGAGGTCTATGCGCCCTCGTGGGAGCCGGAGTACTCCGTGTACAAGTGGTTCGCCGTGCAGGACGGCGGCGACACCGTGATCTACGCCAACTTCAAGGGCGCGGACCCGAACGGGCACTGCACCGAGATCAACGTCCGCCGCCGCTGCTTCTTCCCGGAGGAGACCGGCAGGGGCTACATCACCTTCAGCGGCTTCAAGGTCGAGAAGGCCGCCACGACGTGGGCTCCGCCCGCCGCCTTCCAGGACGGCATGGTCGGCCCGCACTGGAGCCGCGGCTGGATCATCGAGGACTGCGACATCAGCCACAGCAAGTGCTGCGGCATCTCGCTGGGCAAGTACTACGACCCCGAGAATGATCACTACTTCACCACCCGCCACCTCAAGAGCCCGACGCAGATGGAGCGCGACGCCGTATGCCGCGGCCAGTATCACGGCTGGCTGAAGGAGAAGATCGGCTCCCACATCGTGCGCCGCTGCCACATCCATCACTGCGAGCAGACCGGCATCGTCGGCCGCATGGGCGCGGTATTCTCCCTGATCGAGAACAACCATATCCACCACATCAACAACATGCAGGAGCTCGGCGGCGCGGAGATCTCCGGCATCAAGCTGCACGCCGCCATCGACGTGACCATCCGCCGCAATCACATCCATCACTGCACGATGGGCATCTGGTGCGACTGGCAGGCGCAGGGCACCCGCCTCTCCCAGAACCTGCTGCACCACAACGAGCGCCCGGCATGCTGCGAGTGGGCCGAGGGCGGCATGGAGAGCCAGGATATCTTCGTCGAGGTCAGCCATGGCCCGACGCTGATCGACAACAACATCATGCTCTCCCGCGTCTCCCTGCGCTTTGCGACGCAGGGCGCGGCGCTGGTGCATAACCTGATGACCGGCACCTTCACCTGCGTCGGCGGCGGCACCGGCATGCGCTACACCCCCTACCACATCCGCCACAGGACGGAGGTCGCGGGCTTCATGACCTTCCAGCACGGCGACGACCGCTTCTACAACAATGTCTTCGTGCAGGCCCGTCCGGCCGATATGCCCATCCGCCGCGGCGACCCGGGCGAGAAGGAGAGCGTCGTGGGCACCTGGCAGTTTGACGAGTACCCGACGTATGACGAGTGGATCAGCTGGTATGACCTCGACGTCGCCCGCCCGGATATGGGCAAGCTCGCCGAGTACCATGAGCGCCGCCATCTGCCCGTCTGGGCGGCGGGCAACGCCTACTTCGCCGGCGCGAAGGCATGGCAGCACGAGACGGACAGGCTCGTCAGCCCGGAGCAGGTCAGCGTCGAGCTGGTCGAAAGGGACGGCCATACCTACGTAAAGACCAATCTGTTCGACGTGATGGGCGATTACGCCGCGGGCATCGTCAACAGCGACATCCTCGGCAATGCCTTTGAGCCGGATCAGCGCTTCGAGCGCCCGGATGGCTCCGCCATCACCTTCGACCGCGACTACTTCGGCAATCACCGCGGCCTGCGCGCCGCGCCCGGCCCCTTCGCCTCGAAGGAGAGCCTCGAGGCCGCCGTCTGGTGATTCATTTCCCTCTGCGCTTCAGGCAGCCCTTCCGTCAGGAAGGGCTGCTTTATTTCTTTTCTGACCATATTATTCTGCATAAATCTGCAAATAACCGTTGACAATCATAGAAAACCGGAGTAGAATTTAATTGTGGTCAAGATGACCATAAAGGAGGTGAGGCCCATGCATGAACAGCTGAATACGGATCAGGTCTATGTCACTGTGGACATCCTGATTCTCGCCGTACGCGAAGGTCGTCTGCAGGTTCTGCTCTCCCGCCGCCCTTCCCCGCCGTATGCGGGGCTGTGGGCGCTGCCGGGCAGGTTCGTCGGGCTGAGCGAATCGACCGAGGCCACGGCCCGCAGCCTCCTGCAGGAGATGCTGCCCCTGCGCGGGGCCTATGTCGAGCAGCTCTACACCTTCTCCGATGTGAGCCGGGATCCGCGCGGCCGGGTGATCTCCGTGTCCTATCTCGTCCTCCTCTCGCCGCAGCAGCTCCAGAGCGCGCTCGCCGCGGGCAGCGGGCGGCTGCGCAGCTTCGCCGCATCCTGCGCGGGCTTGTCGCTTGCGCTGGACGGCGGGGACGGCGTCATCCTTGGCGAGGGGGATCTCGCCTTCGACCACGGCAGGATCATCCGCACGGGCATCCTGCGCCTGCGCGGAAAGATCGACTACACCGACGTCGGCTTCCATTTCCTCGCAGACCAGCAGGCCTTCGCCCTCAGCGAGCTGCAGGACGTCTTTGAGGCCGTGCTCGGCAAGCCGACGGACACGAGTAATTTCCGACGCGCCGTGCTCGCCCGCTATGAGGCGACGGGCAGAATCGAACAGACCGAGAAAGCCGAAAAACGCAGGCGGGGCCGGCCCGCCGCGCTCTACCGCGTCATCCCAAGGGACGAATAAACGGAGGTATCATCATGAGCGAAAAGAAGATCCTGATCGTCGTGGACATGCAGAACGACTTCATCGACGGCGCGCTGGGCACGAAGGAAGCGCAGGCGATCGTCCCCGCGGTCATCGCGCGGATCAGAGAATTCCGCGCCGAAGGCGGCACGGTCATCGCCACGCTGGACACCCACGGCGAGGATTACATGAGCACCCCCGAGGGGAAGAAGCTGCCCGTCCCGCACTGCATCAAGGGCACGCAGGGCTGGCAGCTCCGCCCGGAGATCATGGCGGAGCTTGAGGGCTGCCAGCTGGTGGAGAAGCCCACCTTCGGCAGCGTGCGCCTGCCCGGCATCATCGAAGAACTGGCGCAGGGCACGAACGCGCTGAGCATTGAGCTGCTCGGCCTGTGCACGGATATCTGCGTCGTCTCCAATACGCTGCTGCTCAAGGCGCACTACCCCGACGCCGCCATCAGCGTGCGCCGCGCCTGCTGCGCCGGCGTCACCCCGCAGACCCATGAGGCCGCGCTGGCTACCATGGGCTGCTGCCAGATCGACATCGTATAACCCGGCGTCCGCGCCGCAACCAGAATAAAGGACGGTAATCATATGCAGGAATACATCTTCAACGCTGAAAAGGCGCGCGACGGGCTCGTCGAGGCCCTCCGCCGGACGGCGAAGCAGCAGGGCTTCAGCAAGGTCATCATCGGCATCTCCGGCGGCAAGGACTCCACCGTCGCCGCGGCGATCAGCGCGCGCGCGCTGGGCAGGGAGAATGTCTACGGCGTGATGCTCCCCGACGGCACGCAGAGCGATATCGCGGACAGCATGCGCGTATGCGAGGCGCTGGGCATCAACAGCCGCATCATCAATATCGGCGCGATGCACACCGCGCTGCGCGAGGCCACCGACCAGCTCGCCTGCACGGCGAAGGACGGCGAGTTCGCCATCCCCTACAGCCGCGAGAGCGACGTGAACGTCGGCCCGCGCCTGCGCATGACAACCCTGCGCTACATCGGCCAGTGCCTCGGCGCGCGGCTGGTCGGCACGGGCAATCTCTCCGAGGCGACCGTCGGCTACTGCACCAAGGACGGCGACACCTCCTGCGATTTCTCCATGTTCGGCAAGGTGACCAGCGTGGAGGTCGTGCAGATCGGCCTGACGATGGAGGAGCTGCCGCGCGAGCTGGTCGTCAAGACCCCGGCGGACGGCCTCTCCGGCAAGAGCGACGAGGAGCGCCTCGGCCTGACCTACAGCGACATCCACAAGTATATCCGGCTGGGCACCTGCGGCGACGCGGAGACGGACGAGAAGATCCGCCGTAAGGAGCGCGCCAATATGCACAAGCGCCGCATGCCGCATGTTCTTGATCCCTATGAGAATGCGTAAGCGCGCGGGAAGGCGCCAAGGAGGATATACCATGAGACTCGATCCGATCATCATTTCCCTTCTGGATACCGACCTGTACAAGTTCAATATGGATCAGGTCATCTTCCATAAGCACACCGACCTCTGCGGCGAATACTACTTCCGCTGCCGCAACGACGATGTGGTCTTCACGCGCGAAATGTTCGACGAGATCAACGCGCAGATCGACTACCTCTGCCAGCTCAAGTTCCGCCCGGACGAGCTGAACTACCTGCGCTCCATCCGCTTCATCAAGCACGACTACGTCGAGTTCCTGCGCCTGTGGCGCCCCATCCGCGACTATGTCGAGACCTCCCTCTCCGAGGACGGCAAGCTCTGCATCGTCGTGCGCGGCCCGCTCTTCTCGGCGATGCAGTTTGAGATCTACCTGCTGGAGATCGTCAACGAGGTCTACTTCCGCATGAAGTATGACTATGAGGTGCTGCGCGCCTCCGCAGCGGAGAAGCTCAACGCCAAGATCG
This sequence comes from Clostridia bacterium, assembly GCA_017938795.1. Classification (GTDB taxonomy): domain Bacteria; phylum Bacillota; class Clostridia; order Christensenellales; family Aristaeellaceae; genus Ventricola. Next base: position 19,768 of record JAGBAV010000019.1, on the reverse strand, counting down.
AGGCCTTCAAGGCCGGCAAGTACACCTTCAAGTTCGCTGAGTTCGGCTGCCGCCGCCGCCTCTCCCGCGAATGGCAGGACGTCGTCGTCCGCCGCCTCGTACAGGAGACCGGCTGCTGCATGGGCACCTCCAACGTCTACTTCGCCATGAAGTACGGCATCAAGCCCATCGGCACCTATGCGCATGAGTTCGTACAGATGTATCAGGGCATCGACTCCATCCCGCTGGCCTACACCAACCACTACGCGCTTGAGGACTGGTACGACGAGTACCGCGGCGACAACGGCACCGCGCTGACGGATACCATCACCACCGATCTGTTCCTCATGGACTTCAACCGCGCGATGGTCAATAACTTCTCCGGCGTGCGCCACGACAGCGGCGATCCCTTCGAGTGGGGCGAGAAGCTGATCGCGCACTACGAGAAGTACGGCGTGGACCCGCGCAGCAAGCAGCTGCTCTTCTCCGACAGCCTCGACTTTGACCGCGCGCAGGCGCTCTACGATCACTTCCACGACAGGGTGAAGGTGACCTTCGGCATCGGCACCTACTGCTCCAACGACACCTGCGAGCGTCCGCTCAATATCGTCATCAAGCTGCAGACCGTCAACGGGCGCGCCGTCGCCAAGCTCTCCGACACGCCGGGCAAGGCGATGTGCCGCGACAAGGAATACCTCGAGTATCTGCGCCGCTCGGTTGCCTTCCGCCTGAAGCGCGAGCACGAGTAAAAAACCATTGATAGCCAAAAGCCGGAGCGTTCATCGCGCTCCGGCTTCTTCTATGCAATTGGCAAATCCGATTCTTATCTCTGCTCCTTCAGCCCGTCCGCATCCAGCACGACCGTCCGCGTGCAGACCTCCTGAGCGAAGCGCTCATCATGCGACACGGCGATGATGCAGCCGGGGTACTCCGCAAACAGCGCGCGGATCACCGGGCCGGAGAGGGGCGAGATATTGCGCGTGGGCTCGTCCAGCAGCAGCACGTTCGCACCGGACTGCGCCATCATCAGGAACATCAGCTTCGCCTTCTGCCCGCCGGAGAGCCCCCGGCAGGGATGATCCATCTCCTCGGGCGTGAACTTCATCGAGCCCAGCGCAATACGGCTGCGGGTGGTCTCCTCCTTATCCCATGTGACGGCGAGCATCTCCACGGGCGTTGCGTCCATATCCAGCATATCACAGGGATCCTGCGGCATATAGAAGACGCGCAGATCCTTCCGCTCCCGGATCATGCCGTACATCGCGCGCAGCAGGGTCGACTTGCCCGCGCCGTTCCTGCCGGCGATGAGCAGCCTGTCCCCACCGCGCACGCAGAGGCGAAGATCCCTCGCCAGCACGCGCCCGGGGACGGTCAGTTCCGGCAGATCCAGCTCAAGCACCACCTTGCCGGAGGGAAGCGGCACGCAGTCCAGCTTCGCGAAGATCGCCTCCTCGCTCTCGGGCATCTCGGTCATATCCTCCGCCTCGCGCTCAAAGCGCCTGCCCATGGACTGCACGGCGTGCATCTTCTTTTTCAGCAGGCGGCCGCCCGCAGGATCGCGGCGGGTGATCGTGTCCTGCTGATGCTCCACCTTCTGGCGGATCTGGTCATAGCGGCGCATCTTCTTGTCGAATTCCTCGCGCTCCTTGCGGGCGACCTGCTCCTGATGCGCCATTGAGGAAGCGCGGGAGGAAACAAACTCATCATAGCCCATGCGGTATACCGTCGCGCGCGGCACCTGCCTGCGCCGCAGCCGCTCAATGTGGATGATCACATTCGCCGCTGCGGAGAGCAGCGCCTCGTCATGCGAGACAAAGACCATCGGGATGCGGCAGCCGGCGATGAAGCCGCGCAGCCAGCGCACAGTCTGCAGGTCGAGGTCGTTGCTCGGCTCGTCCAGCAGCAGGAGCGACGGCCCCTGCATCAGGATGCGCGCCAACTGCAGCTTCACCCTCTCCCCGCCGGAGAAGCTGCCCATCGTCTGCCCGCTGTAAAAGACGTCCGGGTCAAGCGCCAGCTGCCGCGCAAGCTCGCCAAGCTCCCTGGGCGTCTGGTCAAAGAACGCCCCGCAGTCGGAGAAGAATTCATACGCGGTCATCTCCCGCTCCTGCGCGGGCAGCTCCTGCGGCAGATAGCCGCGCACGCCGGTGACGCGCACATCGCCCTCGCAGCTGACATACGGCGTATCCAGCCCGGCCAGCAGGCGCAGCAGCGTGGATTTGCCGTTGCCCTCCTCGCCGATGAGCGCCGCCCTGTCCCCCTCGCGCAGGGAGAAGGACAGCCCGGTGATCAGCGGCGTCAGGTCCTTATTATGATAAATCGATAAATCCTTGAATTGAAGCATACTGTATCCTCATTCAATCAAAAAACGCCCGCGGCCTGCACCGGAGCGGACGATACGCGCAAAGAAGCCCTCTGAGGGCGGATGGCATACGGATCCCGTCTCTGTGCAGCACAAACAAGCCGTCGGCTGTGAACACAAACACGAAATCAGATGCGCATGCTTTCACCTCTTTAATCGGGCTGGTTTTCTCCATGATAGCATGCCCGCACGCAGCGCGTCAAGATTCAGGCGGGGACACATTCTGTTCTGAATACAGTCAACATCCATCTATTGACAATATGACACACGCATTCTATAATCACTCATAGTGTTAGATAAAAAGGAGGAATGGAGATGCCGTATGCCGATCTGGCCGACGAGCTTTTCCGGATTATGGATCCCGAAAAGCACCGCCCGCCGCATCATGAGATGAACATGATGATGCAGGGCGAGCTGGCCGTCATGCGGCTTCTGGATGCGGCGCAGGGCCGCCTGCTCGCAGGCGATATCAGCCGCAAGCTGAACATGACCACGTCGCGCATCGCCGCCGTACTGGGCAGCCTTGAAAAGAAGGGGCTCATCCTTCGCGCTGCAGACCCGGCGGACAAACGGCGCGTCGCCGTGCAGATCACAGACGTGGGACGCGCGCTCAACAGAAGAAAACGCGAGGAGGTTCTCTCGCATATGCAGCAGATGCTCCGCCGTCTCGGCGAGCAGGACGCAAAGGAATACGTGCGGCTGACACGGCGCGTATTCGAACTCATGCACGAAGACGAAAGGAACATTCCATGAAGAAGAGCACACTGGGCACCGTGGCGCAGCTGGGCGGCGAGATCAGGCAGTACAGGAAAAATGCGCTGCTCTCGCCGATGTTCACGACGCTGTGCGTCATCCTTGAGATCTATATCCCCTACCTCACCGCGTCCATCATTGACGACGGCATCATGACGGGCAACATGGCGCACGTCGCCAAAACCGGCCTGATGATGCTGGTGATGGCTGTCCTCGCCGCGTACTTCGGCGTACAGGCCGGCACGCACTCCTCACGCGCGTCGACGGGCTTCGCCTGCAACCTGCGCGAGACGATGTTCGCGAAGATCCAGAACTATTCCTTTTCCAACATCGACAAGTTCTCCACGGCGGGCCTTGTCACGCGCCTGACAACGGACGTAAACAGCGTGCAGATGTCCTTCCAGATGATCATGATGCTCTGCACCCGCGCGCCGATGACGCTGATCGTCGCGCTGGTGATGGCGATGTCCATCAGCGCGCGGCTCTCGCTGATCTTCCTTGCGGTGATGCTGGTGCTGGTCATTCTGCTGTTCATCCTTGTGCCGATGGCGATGAAGTACTTCAAGCAGATGTTCCGCAAGTATGACGTGATCAACGCCGTCATCAAGGAGAATATCGGCGCGATCCGCGTGGTGAAGAGCTTCGTGCGCGAGGAGCATGAGAACGATAAATTCGAGCACGCAGCCAACGATGTCTTTGACAACTCCGTCATGGCGGAGAAGATCATGTCCCTGAACAACCCGATCATGATGACCTGCGTGCGCACCTGCACGCTGCTGATCAGCTGGTTCGGCGCGCAGATGATCGTGCGCGGCACAGGGCTGACCACGGGCGAGCTGACGAGCCTGCTGTCCTATGTGATGAGCGTGCTCTTCAGCCTGATGATGCTCTCCATGGGCTTTGTGATGATCACCCAGTCCGCCGCCGCTGCGGAGCGCATCGGCGAGGTGCTCAACGAAGAGCCGGATATCGCCTCCCCTCAGGACGCCGTCTCCTCCGTGAAGGACGGCTCCATCGATTTTGACGCCGTCGCCTTCTCCTATCATGGGAAGGACGGCAAGCGCGTGCTGCAGGACGTCACGCTGCATATCGCCTCCGGCGAGACCATCGGCATCCTCGGCGGCACGGGCTCGGCCAAGAGCACGCTCGTCTCGCTCATCTCGCGCCTGTATGACGCGACGGAGGGCTGCGTGAAGGTCGGCGGCGTGGACGTGCGCCGCTATGACGTGGAGGCGCTGCGCAGCGAAGTCGCCGTCGTGCTGCAGAAGAATGTGCTCTTCTCCGGCACGGTGCTGGAGAATCTGCGCTGGGGCAAACCCAACGCCACGGAGGAGCAGTGCCGCGAGGCCTGCCGCCTCGCCTGCGCGGACGACTTCGTCTCCGCCATGCCCGAGGGGTACAATACCCGCATCGAGCGCGGCGGCACGAACGTATCCGGCGGCCAGAAGCAGCGCCTGTGCATCGCCCGCGCGCTGCTGTGCAGCCCAAAGATCCTGATCCTTGACGACTCCACCTCCGCCGTCGACACCGCGACGGACGCAAAGATCCGCGCCGCCATGCGCGAATACATCCCCGCGACGACAAAGATCATCATCGCCCAGCGCATCGCCTCCATCGAGGACGCGGACCGCGTGATCGTCATGGACGAGGGGCGCGTGGTTGCCTTCGACACCCCGGCGCGGCTCATGGAGACCTGCCCGATCTATCAGGAGGTCGCCATCAGCCAGGCCGGCAGCGGCTCGGGCGACTTCGACGAGGACGCAAAGAAGGACGTACATGACGAGAAGGGAGGCGCCCGCGTATGATGAGAGGACCCGGCGGCCCCAACGCCAGAATGAAGGGCGCGGGCAGGCCCGGCGCAAAGAACCCGGGCAAGACCTTCCGCCGCATCGTCTCCGAGATCATGGAGCACTACAAGTGGCATTATCTCGCGGTATTCGTCTGCATCTTTGTCAACACGATCACCAACATTCAGGGGCAGCTCTTCTCCCAGACGCTCATCGACGACCACATTCTGCCGCTGATGAACGCAGAGAATCCCGATTTCGGCCCGCTGGGAAGGGCAATGCTCGGCATCACGCTGGTCTACGCCGTGGGCACCTTCGCCGCATGGCTGCAGAATTACCTGATGATCTTCGTCTCGCAGGGCACGCTGCGCAACCTGCGCCTGAAGGTCTTCCGTAAGATGGAGCGCCTGCCGATCAAGTACTTCGACACGCACGCCCACGGCAACGTGATGAGCGTCTATACCAACGACATCGACACCATGCGCCAGATGATCTCCCAGTCGCTGATCCAGCTGGTGACCAGCGTGGTGACGATCGTCAGCGTATTCATCTCCATGATCGTGCTCAACGTGCCGCTGACGCTGGTCACGCTGGTGATGGTCGCGCTGATGCTCTTCGTCTCCATGAGCAGGCTGAAGAGCTCCGGCGCATACTTTATCAAGCAGCAGAAGGATCTGGGCGCGGTCAACGGCTACATTGAGGAGATGATGGACGGCCAGAAGGTCGTCAAGGTCTTCTGCCATGAGGATGAGACGCTCGACCAGTTCCGCGTGCTCAACGAGAACCTGCGCGACAGCGCATATAACGCCAACCGCATCGCGCACACCGTCATGCCGATCAATGCCGCCATGGGCAATGTGAGCTATGTGCTCTGCGCTGTGGCAGGCGGCATGCTCGCCGCCAACGGCTATCTTGGCCTGTCCATCGGCACGCTGGTCTCCTTCCTCAGCCTCAACCGCAGCTTCAGCCAGCCGATCAACAACGTATCCCAGCAGGCGAACTCCATCGTCATGGCGCTCGCCGGCGCGGAGCGCGTGTTCGATCTGCTTGACGAGGAGCCGGAGGGGGACGAGGGCTATGTCACGCTGGTCAATGCAAAGCGCATGAGCGACGGCAGCCTGACCGAGTGCGCCGAGCGTACGGGCCTGTGGGCGTGGAAACACCCGCATAAATCCACCGGCGTCACCGAGTACGTCGAGCTCAAGGGCGACATCGTCATGGACGGCGTGGACTTTGGCTACACGGACGAGAAGATGGTGCTCCACGACATCCGCCTCTACGCGACCCCGGGGCAGAAGATCGCGTTCGTCGGCTCCACCGGCGCAGGCAAGACGACCATCACCAACCTGATCAATCGCTTCTACGACATACAGGACGGCAAGATCCGCTACGACGGCATCAACATCACCAAGATCCGCAAGGGCGATCTGCGCCGCTCGCTGGGCGTCGTGCTGCAGGAGACAAACCTCTTCACCGGCACGGTCATGGAAAATATCCGCTACGGCAGGCTCGACGCCACGGACGATGAGTGCATCGCCGCGGCAAAGCTGGCCAACGCGCACAGCTTCATCGAGAAGCTGCCCGACGGCTACAACACGCAGCTCACCGGCAACGGCGGCAACCTCTCGCAGGGACAGCGCCAGCTGCTCTCCATCGCGCGCGCAGCCGTCGCCGACCCGCCCGTGCTCATTCTCGACGAGGCAACCTCCTCCATCGACACGCGCACCGAGCAGCTCGTGCAGGCGGGCATGGACGGCCTGATGAAGGGGCGCACGACGTTCGTCATCGCACACAGGCTCTCCACCGTCCGCAACGCCGACTGCATCATGGTCCTTGAAAAGGGACGCATCATCGAGCGCGGCACGCATGATGAGCTGATTGAGCAGAAGGGCAAGTACTACCAGCTTTACACCGGCGACTTCGAATAAGCACACGCCAAAGGGGCGGATCCGGAAATCCGGATCCGCCCCTTTTCTGTTCCGTTATCACTTCTTATCGCCCGTACGTCCGGGTCATCTCAAGGATGGTCGCCTGCAGCGCATCCGTGAGCTGATCCTCCGTCACACGCCATCGCCAATTTGTGCCGATGGTGGAGGGCTTGTTGGTGCGGCAGCTGTTGTCAAGGCCGAGGTAATCCTGCAGCGGCACGATGCACAGCCGCGCCGCGGAGCGCATCGCCAGCGCAATGAAAGACATGTGCAGCTCCTCTTTGGGCGTATGCGCATCGCGCAGATAGCGCCGCGCCATCGCCATCTCCTCCTCAGAGATCGAGTCAAACCAGCCGGCCAGCGTCTCGTTGTCGTGCGTGCCGGTATAGACCACGCAGTTGGAGCTGTAATTGTGCGGCAGATAGTCGCTGGCGGCGCCGGTGTCGCGGGAGTCAAAGGCGAATTCCAGCACCTTCATGCCTGGGAAGCCGCTCTCGCGCACGAGGCTGCGCACAGAGTCGGTCACATAGCCCAGATCCTCCGCGATCATCTCATGCCAGCCAAGGTTCTCCTCCGCGCAGCGGAACAGATCGATGCCCGGCCCCTTCTCCCAGTGCCCGCCGGCCGCCGTCTTCGCGCCGTAGGGAATGGCATAATACTCGTCAAAACCGCGGAAGTGATCAATGCGCGTGACGTCGTAGATCCTGTGGCAGTACCACAGCCGCGAGAGCCACCAAGCGTAGCCCGTCTGCCTGTGGTATTCCCAGCGGTAGAGCGGATTGCCCCAGAGCTGACCATCCGCGGCAAAGCCGTCCGGCGGGCAGCCCGCCACGGCGACAGGCATATTGTGCTCGTCCAGCTGGAAAAGCTCCGGGTGCGCCCATGTATCCGCGCTGTCCATCGCCACATAGATCGGGATATCGCCCACAATCTTCACGCCGTTCCTGTTGGCGTAGTCCTTCAGCGCGCCGTACTGCTCAAAGAACTTGAACTGCAGGTACTGATGGAACTCCACGTCGAAATACAGCTCGCGGCGGTAATAATCCATCGCATAGCCCCAGCGCAGGCGGATATCCTCCGGCCATTCATACCAGCACTTGCCGCCGAAGAAATCCTTGAGCGCCATAAAGAGCGCATAGTCCGACAGCCACCACGCATTCTCCTGCACGAAGCGCTGGTACGCCTCATTGCGGCTGATGTCGCTGCGCTCATAGGCCCTGCGCAGCAGCGGATAGCGGCCGAAGTACATCTTCTCATAGTCAATATCCGCCGCATGACCGCCGAAATCGACAGCATCGCACTCCGCCTCGCTGAGCACGCCTTCTCCGATCAGCGCCTCGAGGCTGATGAAATACGGGTTGCCGGCAAAGGTGGAGAAGGACGAATACGGCGAATCGCCGTAGCTCGTCGGGCAGATGGGCAGGATCTGCCAATAGCGCTGCCCAGCGCCCTTGAGCCAGTCGACAAAATCATAAGCGCTGCGCGAGAAGCAGCCGATGCCGTAGCGCGACGGCAGGCTGGTCACAGGAAGCAGGACGCCTGCTGCTCTGCTCATGGATCATCCTTCCTTTCTCTCAGCCCATGGAGAAGACCACGCCCACGAGAGCGGACAGGCCGATAAAGACAATGGGATGCAGGGACTTCGTCTTCTTCACCTTGTTGGTCAGCAGCCAGAGCACGGCGGCGAGGACAACGCCCTTCCAATTAACCGCAGCCAGCGCGATCACATCGCCGGGGAAGAGATTGCTCATCACCACGCTCAGGCCGGCGGCGCCGATGAGGCCCGTGGAGGCCGGGCGCAGGCCATAGAAGGCTGCGTTCACATACTTGTTCTCACGGAAGCTCTTGAGCAGCGCGGCGACGATCAGGATGATGATCACCGCCGGAGCAGCGAGGCCCAGCGTCGCGCTGAGCGCGCCGAGGAGCGCACCGGGCAGTCCGTTTACCTGCGTGCCTGTGACGAAGCCGACATAGGTCGCCATGTTCACGCCGATCGGGCCGGGGGTGGATTCGCCCACGGCGATCATATTCGCCAGATCCTGATGGGTGAACCAGCCGGTATTGTCAGACAGGCGATAGAGGAAAGGGATCGTCGCCATGCCGCCGCCGACGGCGAACAGGCCCGTCTTGAAGAATTCATAAAACAGCTTCAGGTAAATCATGCCCGCTTGCCCTCCAGATTCTTGAGAATGATGCCGGCGGCAGCGGCGCAGACCACGAAGAACACCGGGCTCAGGCCGGAGAAGTAGCTGCCCAGCAGCACGATGAGGAAGATCGCGAAGGTCGGCTTATCCACAACCGCCTTCTTATACAGCTTGAGCACGGCGTTGAAGATCAGCACGCAGACGCAGACGCGGATGCCGCCGAAGGCATGCTGCACGACCGTCAGATGGGAGAACGCCTCGATCACGCCCGCCAGCAGCGAGATGATGATCAGGGAGGGGAAGATCACGCCCAGCGTCGCAAAGATGCCGCCAAGGGCTCCCTTGCGCTTCTGGCCGATGAAGGTCGCGGTGTTGACGGCGATGATGCCGGGGGTGCACTGGCCGATAGCGAAATAATCCATCAGCTCCTCCTCCGTCGCCCAGCCGCGCTGATCGACAATCTCACGCTGCAGGATCGGCAGCATCGCATAGCCGCCGCCGAAGGTCATCACGCCGATCTTGGCGAACACGGCAAACAGCTCCAGATACATGTTCATGTGCATAGTCCTCGCTTTATAGTTGGTCTTTTCGGGCTGTCACAGCCCTGCCTGCTATGATCGCACGCGGCAGACGCCGGGGAGGGCCCGGGCCGCTCACTCCGCGTAGAATACATTGCCGCCCCTGCGCGGCGCGGCGGAAGGCAGATCGCAGTCCGCATAGCCCAGCACGCAGTTGCCGATGCCCTCATAGTCGCCCTCGACGCCGAGGTCGCGCAGAATCTGCTGCCCCTCCTCGGATTCAAACATCTGATTCGCCCTGTGGATCCAGCAGCTGCCCACGCCCAGCTCATGCGCAGCGAGCATCAGGTTGCCCATGACGAGGCTGCCGTCGTAGACATAGGTGCCGACCTCCCTGTCCGCCAGCACAACGAGCACCACCGGCGCGCCATAGAAGGGATCCGTCCCCTCCGGCGCACCCATGATCTCTGCGTTCATCCGGCTCAGGCGGTCGCGCAGTTCACGGTTGGTCACGGCGATGATCAGTCCGGCCTGCTTGTTCCTGCCGCTGGCGGCATAGAGGCCGGCCTCGATGATCTGATCCAGCGTCTCTCTGGGAATCATGTCGCTCTTGTATTTGCGGATGCTGCGTCGTTCGCGCATTGCTGTCATGGCGTCGCTCATATCGGAATCCTCCTGTTGATGAAATGTGGATGGTTTTCACCAGTATAGCCCATCGGCGGCAAAATGTAAACGGGCGTTCTGCGCCGGAGGCGCGCTTGACAAACAGCACGCGCTGCGCTACGATAATCCCGTCGCGCCCGCATGGACACCATTGCCGAAAAGGAGACCAACGACATGACGCTCTTCCTGACCAGCAGCCCCTGCCTGGACGACGTCCCGCAGGGCGTTCGTCTGCCCTGTGTTTTCAACAGCATCAACGGATTTGTGGATAACCTCCGCGCCGCCTGCCGCGACGGCATGCGCATGCTGATCATCGCCGGCGACCCGGACAACGCCCCGCTCAACGACGAGATGGCGCAAACCTTCCGCGGCTGCTTTGAATACCACGGTATCCACCCGTCCTTCTTCGCGCTGCTGGACACCCGGAATGAAGCCTTCGCGCCGCAGCTCGTCGCGGGCGCGGATTTCATCATGCTCGCCGGCGGGCATGTCCCATCGCAGGCCGCGTTCTTTGAGCGGATCGGCCTGCGCGCGCTGATGGAGGGCTTTGACGGTGTGGTCATGGGCGTGAGCGCAGGCTCGATGAACGCGGCGAGCACCGTCTATGTCCAGCCGGAGCTGCCGGGTGAGTCCATCGACCCCGGCTTCCAGCGCTTTGCCCCCGGGCTGGGGCTGACAGACCTGCAGACCCTGCCGCACTACCAGATGGTGAAGGACAATCTGCTCGACGGGCGCAGACTTTACGAAGATATCACCTTCGGGGACAGCCATGGTCATGCCTTCTACGTGCTGGTGGACGGCAGCTACATCATGCAGCAGCGCGGCGAGGCCTGCCTCTATGGCGAAGCCTATCTGATCCGCGACGGCGTGATGACGATGATCTGCCGCAAGGGCGAGTCCCTTCCCCTCGGCCGGCAGGGAAACAGGTAATCCGGAGGACGATATGGAACTGCAGCTGGTGAAAGGCCGTCCGCAGGACACGGCGGGCAGGCTCGCGCGGGAGACCCGCGTGTATGATCTGCTGGACAGCCTCGGCATTGAATACGAGCGCATCGACCACGAAGCCGCCTTCACGATGGAGGCCTGCGAGGCCATCGACCGCGCGCTGGGCACGCTGATCTGCAAGAATCTCTTCCTGTGCAACAGACAGCAGACGAAATTCTATCTGCTGATGATCCCCGGCAGCAAGCACTTCCGGACAAAGGATCTGAGCCGCCAGATCGGCAGCGCGCGCCTGTCCTTCGCGCCGCAGGAGGCGATGGAAAAATACCTGGACATCACGCCCGGCTCGGTCTCCGTGATGGGCCTGATGAACGACACGGACAACCGCGTTCAGCTTCTGGTGGACAGGGACGTTCTCTCTGCACCCACTCTGGGCTGCCATCCCTGCGTCAACACCTCCAGCCTGCGGATGAACGTCAGCGAGGTGATGGAGATCTTCCTCCCCGCCGTGCATCACGACATGATCGTCGTGGATCTTCCCATGTATGGCGAAGAGGATCCCGCCTGAATACCCGCATATACACAAGCGCCGCTCCCGACGGGAGCGGCGCTTTCTCATTCTGTGGTTATGCCCGCCTGCGGCGGCGCATGGAGATCGCGCGGAAGACCACCGAGGTCACCGCTGCGCCCACCGCAATGGACGCCACGATGATCATCGCCTCCATGCCAAGAGACGCCGCCTGACGACCGTTGTCCTGCACAAGCGCCAGCATCATGGCGTAGAAATTGTATCCCGGAACCAGCGGTACAAGTGCGCTGAGCAGCAGGATGGTCGAGGGCATGCGCATCACGCGCGCCGCCACCTCGCAGATGACGGACATGACGACCGTCGCAAGGAAATAGCTGAAGAGCAGGCTCGCGCCGGCATATCTGCAGAGGAAGACATAGATCACCTGCCCGAGCATGCCAGTCGCGGCGGCGGGCAGAAGCGAGCGGGGCGGCGCATTGAGCAGAAGGCTCAGGCCGATGGTGCCGCCGAAGGCGCCGACGGCATTGACGATCAGATCGCGGATCACAGCAGCACGCCTCCCATCATCGCGGCGGCCTGCAGGCCTGTATACACGCCCAGCGCGACGGACGCCGCCAGCAGCAGCGCCTCCACCGCACGCGTCATGCCGGAGACCAGATCGCCATACATCGTATCGCGCATCGCCGTGGTCATCAGAAGGCCCGTCAGCAGCGGCATGATGCCGCCGGCGATCGCCGCATTCACATTGCCGTAGGGGATGACCGCCGCCGCGCTCTGCGCCAGAAAGGCCGTGAGCAGGCCGCCTGTGAAGGAGCCGAAGAGCCCGCCCATCTCCATCCGGGAGAAGAGCGGCTGCACCGCCTGCACCAGCATGCCGATGAGGAAGGACGCAAGGAACACGCCGACCCCGCCGCCGAAAAGCAGGCTGAAGGAGCCTGCCGTCAGCCCCCATGCGGCGACCAGCACGCGCTGGGGAAGGCCGGGCAGCTGCGCGATGCGCTCAAGCTCCTCCTTCGCCTGCTGCGCGGTCAGCTCGCCGCGCTCCACGCTGCGCGATACGCTGTTGGTGCGCTCCAGCTTCGTCGTGTTGGTGCCGCGGCGGTTGATGCGCGTGACGCGCATGTGTCCGTCCACCTCCACGAAGATCGAGGTCGGAAAGGCTGCGATATTGACGTTCTGAAGGCCAAAGCCCTTCGCCATGCGCAGGGCCGTTTCCTCCACGCGGTAGGTCTCGCCGCCGTTCTCAAGGATCAGCTGCGCAGCACGGCAGATCTGGTCGATCTTCAGCCTGTGCTCGCCGGTCATCGTCTCCTGCATCCGGTTCTCTCCTTTATCCATTGCGCGCGCCTTCCTTCTTCATGCCGCGCAGCCTGCGCTGCAGCCACTCCATGACAAAGGCAATCAGCAGCGGCAGCAGCACGCCCGCCATCACATACAGCACGGCGTACTGCGGCCTGCCATACGGGGCATAGACGTAATCCCCCACCGTGCGGAAGGAGCGGACGGAGAAATCCTTCGCCCCGACGCCCAGCATATTCATCACAAGGAACACACAGTTGACCGCAAAGAAGCCCATGAAGTGATGCATCATGATGTCAAACGTATGCCTGCCGGCATAGAGCGCAAGGCGGCTGCGCGCCATCATCGGGGCGATCATCCGCGCGATGCGCAGCCAGAAGGCGATCGCCAGCAAGCCGCCCGCATACACGCCGAACGCGCCGCAGGGATAGTACGTGCAGTCCGACAGCAGATAGGACAGATTCTCATAGCGCGTGAACATCAGCGCCCGCAGCGCAAGCAGCACGAGCATATACGGCGCGGTAGGCAGATTGTCGTGTGCCTCCAGCCTGCGGCGATACAGCACGCCGCCCGCATACCCGGGCAGAAGGATCAGCGTGCGCATGACAAACAGCGGCAGCGCATCCTGCTGCCCGCCGTAGCAGAGATTGACCGCGACGCTGCCCGCGGCAAGACAGAGCGCCATCGCCGCCCACTCCCAGCCCCTGCGCAGCACGCGGGCGCACAGCCGCTGAACCGCCAGATACAGCGCCTGCGAAAGAAACAGCGGAAAGACAAACCATGAGCCGAGGTTATAGGAAAAATGCTGACCATCCGTCAACGGGGCGAGCAGCAGCGTATACGCGCTCAGCGGCTGGCCCAGCTCAAACCCGCCGACCCTGCGCAGCAGCGCCGCGCCAAGGCCGTAGACGGCATTCCATGCGTAGAGCGGAACAAGCAGCTTCTTCGCCTTGCCCGCCAGCGAGACCGCCGCCGGCTTATCCGGGTCAAAGAAATAGCCCGACACGAAGGCAAACAGCATCAGATGAAAGGAGTAATACCCCATCAGTCCGCCCAGATCCATCATATCCCGCAGGGGAACATGCCCGTCCACGACAAAGAGAATCGCCAGCAGATACAGCGCCCGCATCGTCAGGTTTTCCCCGTGCGATCCACATCTTCTGTCCGTCATACTCACACCTCCTGAGAGACATATACAATATTCGTATTGTTCTTGTATGATAATCTTGCGAAAACCTGCCGCATCCTGCAGCCATCCGCCAACAAATAAATTATATCATAATCTTCTGTTCTGCAACAGCCGTTTTGAGAATCCTTCTCCGCAAGCCGTATCCGGTGCAAAAAGACGAAATAATCGGCGAAAACTGTACTAAATTTCAACTATTGTGTGATATTCTTCAAAATACATCACTTTTGTCAGTAGACGTTCCAAAAATGAAAAGTATACTAAAAGCATAGGCGAATACCGTTTGCCGCATGCAATTTACCTGCGGAGGAGGTGTCTTAAAATGGTGAAGTTCGGTGAGCGGCTGAAAGCTGCTCGCACAGCCAAGCATATGAGCCAGCAGGCACTGGCTGATATCATTGGCAAAAGCCTGAATACGGTCGGTCTGTACGAGAGGGGATTGCGCCAGCCGAGTCTGGAGACCCTGTGTCTTCTGGCTGACACGCTGGGCGTATCCTGCGATTATCTGCTCGCACGTACAGAGGCAAAGAAGACAGCCGTCGTATCCGAAGCCATTGACGAGACTCTGGCTATGCGTATCTCACGTATCGAATCCCATCTGGGGCTCGACTGATCACCTGGTTTCTCAGCGATAAAAAAACGTCGGAATGATCCGGCGTTTTTTATTAACCCTTCGTCAGGCGTCCGGCGCGCCGTCCTTCGCCGCCTTCGCGCTCTTCATCTCCGCCTTCATGCGGAGGGCGTCATCCATATTCAGCCGGTGATGGCGCTTCTTGAGCGGGGTGAGCAGGTAGAGCCTGTGCTTCTCCCTGACATCGGCGGCCTCGCTCTCGTCGGCGGCATAGGCGCGCTGATGCATGATCAGCAGCCCGGACTGGGCACGCTTGAAATGCATCTGACCATAGCACATGCCGTGCTGCGCGCAGACGGAAAGCGCAATGAACTTCTCCCGCCCGCTGTCAAACCATGTCGTGTCAAACGCCGTCCTGCGCCCGCAGGCGGGGCAGGGAATATTCATCAGCCGCTCGTCGGCGAGCGCATCCGTCTGGTAGGCATAGCCTGTGGGCTGGGAGCGCAGCATCGATGCGGCGATCTTCCTCTCCCTGCGCACAGCGGCGAGCAGCAGCGCGCGCTTCTCCTCCTCAAGCTCCGCCAGCGCCTTCTCAATCGGCGCAAGGAGCGCGGCGGTGCACTGCGCGTCGTATACGGCCCTGTGCGCCGGGACGTCGGGCGTGAGCTCCATCCTCTCCAGCGCGGCATGCAGATTCATCTGCTGATGCGGGTCGCCGAGGCATGCATGCCCGAAGACGAGCTGCGCATCCAGCGGCGGGTCAAACGGCATGGGGGTCATGAAGAACGCGGCGTTGCGCTTGAGCACGGGATAATCATCCCTGCCCCATGTAACCAGCTGGGCGTCGTCGCCGCACCATGTCACAAAGTCCGCAAACACATCCTGAAACGTACCGCCTGCATTCAGCTCCTCCGGTGTGATGCCGGTAACGCTGCGGATATGCTTATCGAGCTTCTTATACAGTCTCGGGCGGATGAGCGCGCTGAAGGTATCCACGACGCGGTATTCCCTGTCCACGCGGCATGCGCCGATCTCGATGATTTCATGCGGCATGCGGTGATTGGGCGCATAGGCGCTCTGATTCCACTCAAGGTCAAATACAATCATATGGCGAGCCTGCTCGCCAGCCAAAGAAAACATGGATCCACATCCTGACGTACAAATGATCTCGCAGCGCTCCGGCTGCCCGCTCTATTGTACAGCATCCGCGCGCTTTTTCATAGAGGAAAAACGGCGCGCGGTTGAATTTGCCGCTGTTTTCTGCTATCATCGGAGGCAGATATCACCGCAGCAGAACCCATCAGGAAACGAGGATCAGCGATGAATATATTCGATATACTCGGGCCGGTCATGGTCGGCCCCAGCAGCTCGCATACAGCCGGCGCCGTGCGCATCGGGCGCATCGCCCGCAGGCTGCTCGGCGAGGGCACGCCTGTGATGGCGTCCATCGGGCTGAGCGGCTCCTTCGCCGCGACCGGCAGGGGCCACGGCACGGACAAGGCGATTGTCGCGGGCCTTTTGGGCATGCAGACGGACGACGAGCGCATCGCCACGAGCTTTGAGCATGCGCAGCAGGAGGGCATGGCCTACACCTTCAGCCATGTGAAGCTCAGCGGCGAGCACCCCAACACAGCCAAGCTCGTGCTCACGGGAAAGAGCGGGCGCTCAATGGAGATCGTCGCCTCCTCCCTTGGCGGCGGGCGCATCATGGTCGTGGAGCTGGATGGCCTGCGCGCGCATTTCTCCGGCGATCTGCCCACGCTCATCGTGCAGAACATGGATCAGCCCGGCCACGTCAGCGACGTGACCAGCATGCTTGCGCATAAGGGCATCAACATCGCAACCCTGCAGCTCTCGCGCGATCATCCCGGCGGCAACGCCGTCATGATTCTGGAGATCGACAAGGCTGTCCCGCAGGAGGGCATCGCATGGCTTGCGCGCACGGAGGGCATCCATCGGGTGACGTTCGTGGATGCGGAGCCTGTCGCTGTGCAGGGATAAGGAGGAGCATAATGGCAATTGAATCCATGGCCCTGCTGATGGAAGCGGGCAAGGAACGGGACCTGTTTGATATCATCCTTGAGAGCGATTGCCGCGAACGCGGCGCCACGCGCGGGGACTCCCTCTCCCGCATGTCGATGCTGTACGCGGCGATGCGCCGCTCGGGCGAAGGCTATGACCCCTCTCTCCGTTCCGGCAGCGGGATGGTCGGCGGAGACGGCGCGCGCATGCGCGCATACGCAGCATCGGGGAAAACCATCTGCGGCGAGTACATTGGCAGCGTGCTGGCGCAGGCGCTGGAGATGGGCGAGAGCAACGCCTGCATGAAGTGCATCGTCGCCGCGCCGACAGCCGGCAGCTGCGGCGTGCTGCCAGCGGTGCTGCTGCCCTATCAGGTGCGCGAGCAGCTTGACGACGAGACCATGGTGCGCGCGCTGTATATCGCGGGCGCCGTCGGCCAGATCATCGCGGAGAAGGCCTCCATCGCCGGCGCAGCGGGCGGCTGCCAGGCGGAGATCGGCACGGCGAGCGCCATGGGCGCAGCGGCGCTGTGCTACCTCGCCGGGGGCGACGCGCAGGCCGTATGCCACGCGGCGGCAATCGCGATCAAGAGCCTGCTTGGTCTGGTGTGCGATCCCATCGCCGGTCTTGTTGAGGTGCCGTGCGTCAAGCGCAATGCGGCAGGCGCAATGATCGCCATGTCCAGCGCGGAGATGGCGCTGGCCGGCATCCGCTCCGCCGTGCCGCCGGACGAGGTGATCGCCGCGATGCGCGAGGTCGGCGACAAGATGGACGTTTCCCTGCGCGAGACGGGCATCGGCGGCATCGCCGGCACGCCCTTCGGGCAGACGATCGCCGGAAAGATGGCCGGTCAGGCGCTGTAAAGAAACTGCACAAACCCTGCCAGAAGACAACGAGGAGAGGCCTGAGCCTCTCCTCGTTTGCTTATTTCTTTATGCCTGATGCCTGTACCTCTCCCGCAGCGCCTGCAGGATGGAGGCAACCTGCTCCATGGTTTCCTTCAGCTCATTGCTCACCTTGGAGAGCTTATACTGCACAACCATATCGGCGGCAAAGCCATCCATGAACAGATCCGCAAAGGAGAGGAAACCGTCGCAGTCAAGATCCGGCACGGAGGAAAGATGCACATCCAGCAGCTCCCGCTGGAAGGCCTCCAGCGCGGCGCCCGCCCGGCGGATATCCGCTGCGGCGTCCTCCATCTTCGACCGCTTGACCATGCTGGCGATAAAGCCGCCGCCAAGGATGTCGAACACACCCCAGCGCTTCGCGCTGCTCAGCTTCTCGTCAGCCGCCTGCAGGCTGTTCAGCGCCCGCTCGCCGGCGTCAATGGCCTCCGCCAGCTGCCTGCGCATTTCAAACGCGCTGCTCTGCGCACGGTATTCCTCATGATAATCGTTCATTTATATTTCCTTTCTTGTCTGCTGTACAGCGCTTACTGCGCGTCGTCCTGCCCGCCGGAAACCTCTCCGGTCAGGTCGAAGATGCCCGCAGCGTCGGAGCCCAGCACCGCAGGAAGCTCACCGTTCCAGCGCTCGGCAATGGTGTTGAAGATGGTGGCGTTCGTCAGGTTCGCGCCGATCTGCTTGAGCCTGTGCGCCTCGGCGTCCGCAGCGAGCTTGATGGCGTCGGCCTCAGCCTTGGCGGCGATCAGCAGACTCTCCGCCTGCGCCTCGCTCTGCTTGATGGCAACCTGCTTCTCGCGCTCCGCCTGAGCGATGGCGGTCTCGTTCTCCGTGGCGGCCTTCTTTTTGAGCTGCTCAGCAACCTGCTTGGACTCGACGGCAGAGATGAACTCGTCGGAGAAGTCGAAGTCAATGATGTTGAAGTCGGTGACGGAGATGCCCATCTCAGTGAGCTTCGCATCCAGCTCGTCGCGCATCATATCAGAAGACTCGGCGCGCTTGGAGATCAGCTCCTCAGCG
The DNA here is from genome assembly GCA_017938795.1 of Clostridia bacterium. Taxonomy (GTDB): domain Bacteria; phylum Bacillota; class Clostridia; order Christensenellales; family Aristaeellaceae; genus Ventricola. The sequence continues at coordinate 1,163 of JAGBAV010000019.1, read as the reverse complement.
GTATACTGCGCACAGACGGACTTGAGCACCTCGTGCGTCGCGGGCACGATCAGGTTGTCCTCATAGGACTGGCCGGCGGACTTGTAGATGGAGAAGGTCTTATCGGCCTGCAGGCGATAGTTGACCGCCAGCGTCGCAGAGACCGTCTGGATGTCCTTGGAGAAGGCCTCGGTATTCAGCTCCAGCTTCTTGATGCGGTTGTCCATGGAGATGATCTTCTGCGCAAAGGGAAGCTTGAAATGCATACCCTCGGACAGCGCGGAATCCTCTACCTTGCCCATGGTCAGCAGGATGCCGGTATGACCCACGGGCACGCTGGCAAAGCTGTTCAGACCCACAACGAGGAGCAGAAAGAAAGCGACAACAGCAATAATCAGACCCTTGATGTTTTTCATGATGATGTTCCTTTCCCCGGCTACGCCGGACTCATATGTATGCGGCGGGTCGCCGCAGTGTTCCGTGTGATTTTCATCACCCTCGATCGATTGACACAAAGATAACATACACCGCGTTTCCTGTCAACGATCCCGTTTTCGGGCTCAAAACGGTCATAATCAGCCCGAAAAGCACCCTGCGTTGGCTGATTCGGCTGTTTTTGACCCATCAGATATGCAAATACAAGGATCGATCCATCCATATTGGATAGATTGATAGCTTAAGGAAAAATCGCATTATTTTTCAAAGTAATTCCCCTGCTCCGCATCGTTTTCTGAAGCAAAACAGCCTCAAAAAGCCTTGGATCAGCAGTTTTACCGGGGCTGGAAGCGCTTGTGAAAGAATTCCCGATCAATTTGCCGCTGTTTTTTCTCCTGCAGGTTTCTATATCGGCAGATAAAAAAGCATCCCCCGCAGAACGCGTTATTATGTAGAGGAAGGTTTACCCCTCCTCGTCATGAGTCGCGGGAAATACAAGTAATTCAAGCAGTTATGGCTTGAAGGGAAACCTTCAAGTACATAGCTGCTTTTTCTATTGCAGCAGAAAGCGAGGATACCCATGAAACTGACCTATCGCCGCTGTGGAGACTACTACCTGCCCAACATCGGCATTCCTGCCGAGGACATGCGCCCCCTTGGCAAGTACGGCAGAATGCGCCTGCGCTATCTACGGGAGCATCGTTCCCTCCTGTTCAATCAGCTCCTGCTGTCCGGCAAGCTCATGAAGC
>JAGBAV010000124.1 GCA_017938795.1 Clostridia bacterium | reverse complement strand
GTTCGTCCTGAGCCAGGATCAAACTCTCGTGTTAAATCCTGTATGAAACCTGAAGCTTCGCTTCAAGCTCAAAACTCATGTACGAATTGACTGTCTTTGTTTAGCCGTGACTCGTGAAAATCACGGCTTCGCGTTCTTCTTGATTCTGTATCGTTTTCAAGGATCATGCACCGCGTTTGTGTGTCTTGCTCGCGGCGACTTTATGTATTATACTCAGGTCACCCCGTTTTGTCAACACTTATTTTTGCTTTTTTTGAAAAAAGTTTTCTCTTCTGTTTGCGCTCTGCGACGCCGTGTTTTTCCTCCCTGTTTGTCTCTTCTGTTGCGCCGTTTTGAGCCTGATGCTATAATACCGATAAAGACAGTATATTCCATCCGAAAGGAGCAGCCATATGTTCACCGGCATCGATAAGTATGTTCAGGCCAGAAAGGAAGGCATCCGCGAGACGCATGCCCTGCAGGCAAGGGGCCTTGATCCCGCCCTCCCCGTTCTGAGTGATATCATCCCCCAGCTCAACCAGCTGTCCCCGGTCCCTCTTGGTGTCATCCAGATCGCGCTCAGCCAGATCGACGGCACCGTCACGAAGGGCCGCACCGCTGCATTCTCGCGCAGCTTTAAACCCCTGCTCGAGTCCGGCTCCGAGTTTTCCGACAAGTGGGTGCATCTGTATGACGCCGTCGTTCGCGACGGTATGCGCGATCCCGTCAAGGCCATCGAGTATTACAATCGCTACTATATTTTGGAAGGAAACAAGCGAGTAAGCGTCATGGCGCAGCTTGACGCGGTCAACATTGAGGCAGACGTCACGCGCGTTCTTCCCGAGCCCGAGGATTCTCCACGATACCGCATCTATCAGGAATTCCTGCGTTTCTATGAGGACACAAAGATCAACTATATCTATTTCTCACGCGAAGGCAGCTTTGCCAAGCTGTATGATCTATTGGAAAAAACACCGGGCGAGAAGTGGTCAGTCGACGATCTTGTCGATTTTCGCTCCTGTTATGACCGCTTCGCCTCCGCATATGAAAGCCTTAACGGGCAGAAGATCCTTTCTGTCAGCGATGCTTTCATTATCTATCTGGATGTCTTCAGCTATCACGAGTGCATAGCAAAGGGACCTGCCGAGATCACCTCCGATCTGAAGCGCGTCTGGCCCGAGTTTGTCGTCGCCGCCGCAAACAAGCCCGCCGCCCTGCTGACAGAACCCGTGGAAAAGCAGCAGGGGCTCCTCCAGACCATGCTGCGCAAGCCGCAGAAGATCCGCTGCGCATTCATCTATAACAAGTCGCCGCAGGAATCCGGCTGGACCTACTGGCATGAGCTCGGGCGCAAGGCCCTTGAGGAGCACTGCGGCGCAAAGGTGGAGACCACCTATCGCAAGAATGTACTGCGCAAGGACGCTCCCGCTGTGATTGACGAGCTGGTCGAGGAAGGATACGACGTCATCTTCGCCACCTCCCCCGTGTTTCTTGAGGCGTGCAAGCGTAAGTCCGCCGCCTATCCCGAAACCAAGATCCTCAACTGCTCCCTGCTCGCCGGCTATCACAATGTGCGTGCCTACTATCTGCGCATATACGAAGCGAAGTTCATTCTCGGCGCAATTGCCGGCGCAATGGCCGACGACAATCAGATCGGCTACATCGCAGACTATCCGATCTACGGCGTGCCCGCATCCATCAATGCCTTCGCCCTCGGCGCACAGATGACCAACCCCCGCGCCAAGGTGCATCTGGAATGGTCAACCATCCCCGGTCACGACCCAGAGCAGGCGCTGCTTGACCGGAATGTCCGCGTGATCTCCAACCGCGACATCCGTGCGCCGCATCTGGAGCACAACGCCTTCGGTCTGTATTATGAACAGAACGGCCAGCAGCACAGCCTCGCTATGCCGGTCTGGAACTGGGGCAAGCTCTACATCGCCATCGTCAACAGCATCCTCAGCGGCGCATGGTCGGACGACGCCCAGCAGAACGCGGACCGCGCCATGAACTATTACATGGGCATGTCCACCGACGCAATCGACCTGATCTGCTCGCGCAAGCTGCCCAGCCGCGTGCGCCGTCTGAGCGATCTGCTCCATGCGCGCATTCATGCCGGCGCTTTCCTTCCGTTCCTCGGGCCGATTTACGATCAGTCCGGCAGCCTTCGCGTGCCGTTTGACGTCGCGCTCACCCCGCAGGACGTCATCGGTATGGATTATCTCGTCGAGAATGTCATCGGCCGCATCCCAACCTTCGATGAACTGAGCGACGCCGCCAAGAGCCTCGCTGCCATGCAGGGCCTCAAGAATGTATCCGCACCCGCAACCAGCTCCGCCGCCAAGGCCGCAGCCGCAGCCGCAGACCATGCGCAGGCCGAGGCACAGGCAGAAGCCCTCCAGCGCGCCGACGCAGAGCCGGAAGCCGACAGCACGAACGAGAGGTCTCCGTCATGAAGATACTGCTTCTGGCCGATCAGGCCGAACCCACACTCTGGGAGTATCTTGACAGGCGTAAGCTCGAGGGGGTCGATCTGATCCTCTCCTGCGGCGATCTTCCTGCGAGCTACCTCTCTTTCCTGACCTGCTTCACCAACGCGCCCATTCTCTATATCCACGGCAACCACGACGGCAAGTATGAAAAGAAGCCGCCGGAGGGCTGCATCTGTATCGAGGATGCCATCTATGTCCATGAGGGCGTCCGCATCCTTGGGCTGGGCGGCTGCATGCGCTACAACAAGGGGCCGCACCAATACACGGAGAAGCAGATGGCTAAGCGCGTGCGAAAGCTCTGGTTCCGCCTGTGGCGCAGCAGGGGCTTTGACATCCTGCTTACGCATTCCCCGGCATATCAGCTCGGCGATGATACCGATCTCGCGCACAGGGGCTTCGAAGTCTTCCGCCATCTGATGGATAAGTATAAGCCGAAGGCCTTTGTGCACGGGCATGTCCATCAGAGCTATCGCTATGACTTCAAGCGGGAACGGACATACGGCGATACGCGGATCATCAACGCCTGCGGCTACACCTATCTGGAGCTGTAACAGCCTCACTCCCCACAACAGCAAAAACGCGGAGAGCATCCTGCCCTCCGCATTTTTATATCCACGATTGCGTTTTTGCGATCACCTTATCGACATGCCGTCCGCCGTCAGAAGCTGCGCCCGCCGCCGCCGCCGCGGGAGCCTCCGCCGCCAAAGCCGCCGCCCCTGAATCCGCCGCCGGACCGGCTGCCGCCGAAGCTTCTGCTTCCGGAGCTTCTGTTTCCGGAGCTTCTGCTTCCGGAGCTTCTGCTTCCGGAACTTCTGCGCCCCGTACTGCCAAAGCCGCCGCCGAAGCCGCGGCTGCCAAAGCTTCCGCCGCTGAAGCCGCCGCCGAAACTGCCTCCGCCAAAGCCGCCGCCCATGGGCGGGAAGCGGTTATTCCGGCTGCTGTGGTTATTGTTATTGTTATTGAAGAGCCAGCCCATGAAGAGCATCTTCAGGCAGCCATTGCCGCCCTTGCTCAGCGCATTGAACACCACGCTGACAATGATATACAGGACAATCAGCCCAAGAATCAGATCAAACAAGCTGCCGTCATCATCATCGTCCTGCCGGTATGCGTCATTGCTCTGGATACTGCTGCCGACAGAGAGCGTCTTGCCCTCCACGGACGCCATGTATTCGCATACGTCGATATAGAGCGCCTTCATGCCCGAATCAAATCGATCACTGGCAAAATAACTGATATTGTTGTCAATCAGCTCGCCGCACTTGCTGCCCGTGAGCTTGCGGTCAACGCCCGTACCCGTGCCGATCTGGATCTTCCTGTCACCGCGCGCAAGCAGGATCACCACGCCGTTGTCCTCGTCCTTGGAGCCGATTCCCCATTCATTGATCAGGTCGGTCGCATAATCCGCCGGATCCATACCGTCAAGGAAATCCACCACAACGGCGATCACCTGCGCGCCGGTTGCCTCCTCCAGCGCAGCGCCGTATTCGCTGATCTCGGAAATGGTGCTCTGCTTGAGAACAGAGCCGTCAAAGTCATACGCATAGGCAAATGCATCCGGCTTCCCCGGCACATCGGCCAGCGCAGCGCCGCACAGCAGCGCGAGCAGCAGCGCAAGACAAAGCGCAATCGCTTTTTTCATATCCATGATCCTTTCTCGAATCGTATCAGATGCCCTCGTATACATCCGGCTGAGCGAACAGGAACTTCAGCGGCAGCTTCTCATAGAGCGCCTCCGCCTTCTCTGCGTCCCTGTTATAGCTGCGCGCCTCCTGCCGCAGGAAGCTCCCCTGCTCGGAGAAATCATCCGCAGCGCGGGTGAGCATCTTCTTGTTCTCGCCGTCAAGCTTATTGCCCGCGTCGGCAATCATCCCGCTCACCGCCGCAGTCAGATCCTGATCCGCGCGGCTGATCTCCTTGGCCGTATTCGCCTTTTCCAGTTCCTCGACGGCCTTTTCCACACTCTGGTAGATCGTCTCGTCAAGCCCGGCACGCCTTGCAACTGTCAGCGCATTGCCCGCTGCATCTGCGCGATCCTCGATAATGGAGGCCACGTCACCCTGACGCAGGAACGCCTTGGGCGTCGCGTTCTGCAGCGCGCGGAAGTTGCCGACCAGCAGCGCCAACGCCAGCATCACGACCATGATCGCGACGCCGGTCCCCTGCCCGATCGCCTGCAGCTTCCCCATCAGTCCGGTCTTCTGCTCCGCCCCGGCCGGGCGGCTGCTCTGCTGCATCCGCGGCCCGTTCTGCTTCGCCCCGCCGGGCGCCTGCTGATATGCCATTCCCGCCATGATCCCTCTCTCCTTTCGGCTGCACGTTATATCGTGCCGCGGCGCGCCTTGTCCTGCGCCTGCAGCGACTGCTCAATCTGCTCCAGCTCCCGCAGCAGATCCTCGGCGGTCTGCTGGGCGCGCTCGCGGTCGCTCTTCGCCGCCTCGCGGACGAAGGCATCCTTCTGCTCCGTCAGATCCTGCGCACTGCGCCTGATCCCGCGCTTCGCCTCTTCGCTGAAGCGGCGCTGCATCGCCATTGAATCCGTCGCTCTGGCCATGCCCAGCGCAGTGAGCATCTGGCTCTTCCACAGGGGGATAGTCGTCTCCAGCGCCGCCTGCAGCTTCTGGCAGGTGAGTTCGTCGCTCGCCTGCACAGCGCGGATCTGCGCCGCCAGCTGTGTGGACGCCATCTGCGTCACCCGGATATCCTGCACGCGCCGCTCCATCCGCGTAATGACAGGAGCCTCTTCTCCGCGCGCCTTCGCCTGACGCAGCGCCTCCTCGCCCACCACAATGAGCGAGCAGAGCTCGCGGTACAGCTCCTCGTTGCGCTCGTACAGCCTGTCCAGCAGTGCGCTGTCATGCATGAGCGCCACGCGCCTGTCCGTCATCTCGTCCGCACATCGGTTGATATGCGGCTCCGCCTTCTCATAGGCGCTGCGCACCTGATCAAGCGTCGCCGGGGCGCCGAACATCCTGCGCAGCAGCCCCTGCGCCTGGGCGGTAAATGAGCATGCCCGGATCTGCTCGGACAGCGTCTGCATCACACCGGACAAGGGCTTGACGTCCTCGCGCAGCATGCGATCCAGCGCAATGCTGGTAAAGGCATTCATATCCTTCTGTGCCTTCGCGCCAAAGCCCATCACCGCCGCATGATCGCGGATATTCAGGCGGCCCGCCATCTCTGCGATCCGCCCGCGCATCTGCTCGTCCAGCTGCTCGATCTGCGGCACAACGCCCTGTTCCGGAATCAGCGCGAACTGAGAAAACTCACCCATAGATCACTTACCCTCCTGCGAAAACAGGCCCGCAAACGGATCGTTCTCCTCCTGCGCGGGGGCGGCAGCAGGCTGTGCCTCTGTCTCCTCGCCCATCAGGCCGTCGCTGCGCAGCATATCGCTGAGCACATCCATCTCGCTCTCCAGATTGATGAAGCGGAACTCATTGAGCGCATCCAGCTGCTTTCTGAATGCGGACTGCACATTGCCCATCGCCTCGCTGATGCGGGCGGCAATCTGCGCGTTCTGGCCGGCATTGATTTCGCCCTCCAGCTTCGCCCGCGCGTCAAGCAGCTTGAGCGTCGCCGGCAGATAATAGCGCAGGAAGGTACGCAGAGAGGAGAGCATGTTCGGCTGCTCCTCCAGCCGCGCGAGAATCTGCCTGCACGTCGCCCCGATCTCGTCAATCTGCGCGGAAAGCACGGGGTCGGCGATGGCGTTGTTCGCCGCGTTGATCTTCTCCAGCTGTGCGCGCGCCTCAAGGATCAGCGCGTCCACCTCGGCATTGCCGGACTTGGGCGCAATCTCCACCTCAATCACACAGTCCGGGAAGAGCTTCTTCCCGGCGAAAAAGCCCGCCGCGCCAACCAGCGCAGCGAGAATATAGCTGAACACCGACCCGATGCCCAGCACAACCGCATACAGCAGCACAGCAGCCCCGGCCACGACAAACGGCGCGCCGGAACGGATCGTCTTCTTCTCCATCGCTATCCTCCCGATTCATCAGGCGCTCGTCTGCGCCGTTCAGTCCGAATCTGCGCGGAATGCCGCGTTGACCTTCACATGGTCAGGCTCCGCGCCAAACTCCGCCCACTGATTCACAAACATCTCATCCACATCGAAACGCACAAGCACCGATCCGCCCGCAGGCACGCCGACGTCCTTGAGGGTCATGCCGTCCGCGTAGATCATGCCGCCGGTCTGCGTATACAGGCCAAAGGCGACGGTCGGGTCAAAGGCGTCAATATCGGTCGGATTGGTCAGCCGGCAGATGACGGTGAGGTTGTTTCTCGCGTCCATCGCCAGCTCCGTCTCCGCCTCCAGCGCAAAGCTGGCATGTTCCACATTGACGGTCATGTATTCAATGTCATAGGTGATGCCCGTCACATGCGGCATCACGGGGCCGTTTTCGTCCGGCTCAAAGGAGACAATGTCGAACAGATATCCGTCCTCGCCCGGCGCAATGAAATAGGGCCAGATCTGCGAGACTTCCTCCGTGGAGAGGATCTGCTCGCCGTCGTGCAGCTCATAGCTGCCCTGCTCAAGGCAGATGATGCTCCCGGATTCATTGTGAACCTGGGCAAAGCAGTAGACCAGATAGTAGTCGCCGGACTGTACAATGCTGCATGAGGACTGTACGATCACGCCCGGTTCCTCCGCCGCGGCAAAGGGCGCGGCAAGCAGCGCCATGATAAAGAGCATGCTGATCAGCATTCTGCGCATAGTGTGCCTCCTTCGTTGCCATGCGGGCGCCGTGCCGGCATATATCACCGCAATGATTGACTAAAGTATATCATGTTTCGATTTTCGCCGCAAGCTGACCCTGCATACAATGTCACCCTGTGCTGATGAAAACCTTCAATCTATCGATATAAGCGCGCCGGCGCGGTTCCCGGGGCATGAGCCCGCAGGCATACCGCGCCGGCGTAGTCTGTTATTCAGATCTCCGGGTGCAGGCGCACCCGCCCAGTTTACTTCGTGAGCTGGCGGCGGACGCCGTCCTCGCTGACCACGGTCACAGGCGCATCCACGCTGCCAAGGCTGAGTTGTTCCTTCGCGCCGAGGCCGAACATCGCGCGGATCCCGCGGATTTCCTCCACGCTGTAGGCCGCGCGGATATCCATATTCCCATCCGCGATGACAATCTCGGTGATGCCCACACGGGTGAGGCAGTCAACCGAGCGCTGATCCAGCTGCAGCACCATGCCCTCATCCCACTGATCCACGCGCATCGTCAGGCAGATATCCCGCTCCCCGCCGGTGGATGCCGCGCTCAGGCACTCCTGGAAGAGCACATTGTCGCCCATCGGGGTGAAGATGCGCATGTCGATAAGCATACCGTCGATACGGGCCTGATTAAGCCACGCCCTGCTGGCGGAGATGCCATAACAGCCGCGGTCCCTCGTGAAGGGCTTTGCCTTCCCATAGGTCTGCGCCTGCTGCTGTGCATTCACAGCCGCACCAAAGGGTGCCGTCTCTGCGGCGCAGGCAACGGCGGAAGAGATCATCATCACAGCGGCAAGCAGAGCCGCTGCCACAGTATTCTTTGAAATGCGCATGTGAGGATATGCTCCTTTCACGTCTGTGGTCGTCAGTCGTATGTCTCAGGCATGGGGGTTTCTCTGGGCGTCACGCCGACATAGTACACAGGCGTGACCGCCTTATACGTGTCCGTATGGTTGAGCGTCCGGGAGAGCTCCAGCCCCTTTGCGTCCATGGTCACAAGGTATACGTCCACAACATAGCCCTCATGGCCCTTGTTCGTCTGCTTGGTCTCGTCGTCGTAGACGACATAGGTCGCGTCCTTGTCCGGTTTATAGGTCGGCTCCGGCACGGGCAGCGTCTCCTTGACCTCGCTCTCGAGCTTGTAAGTATGTCCGTTCGGGTCCGGTCTGCCGTAGATGGTGAACTGGGTCGCGTAGTAGTTGTTCTTCTTCTTATAATACTTGGACTCGATGAAGATGTCCGCGCCGGTATTGTTCTTGAAGACGAAATCCAGTCTTTCATCCGAGACCGTCGCGTCAAGGCCGAGAGGCACATAGCTCGAGGGCAGCGAATGCTGCGTACGCTTGGTAACCTCAAGCCCCGCGCCGATGACAGCGTTATACAGTGTGGAGGACACCTGACAGATACCGCCGCCGAGGCCCTCGACATACTCGCCGTAGGCCAGCTCCAGAGAAGGCTGGTATCCGTTCCTCGGGTCGCTGCGCTTGCCCGTCACCTTGTTGAAGGAGACCGATTCGCCCGGCTTGATCGTCAGGTGATTGAAACACTCCGTGCCGATGCGGATGTTCTCATGACGCGCCTCGACGTAGTCGCCCGTCTTGCCGATGGAGGTTTCATACGTGCTCAGCTGCACAATCTGCCCCTCCAGATACTCGCGGGTGACGTCCGCCTGCTTCACCGTGGGCGTCAGCACAACCTCGCCGCTCTTGAGCTCGTCGACCATCTGCATGATCTTCTCGCTCAGGCCGGTGATATCCAGCTCCATGCCGGGAACGTCGTCCGTATAGGAATACGGCGGCCATCGCGTCTCATCGTTGATGCGCGTGGCGTTGACCGGGGCGACGTCCACCTCGTTTTTGATCTGCGCGAGGATCGCCTGAATGCTGGTCATATCGTAGGAGAGCGTCGTGTAGCGCATCACGGCGTTCCCCTCCAGCGCCTTCACCTGCTCATAGCGGTCGGACGAGGATCCGCTGTGGCCGATGGACCAGAGCTGGTCCAGCTGATCCGCCACATCATAGCGCATCTTCAGGTCGTCGCAGCCGATCTCCCAGCTGCGCCCATCCTGCGTGCGCAGCGTCAGGCGGAAGGCGGACATCTGGCTGCTGACCTGCGCGGTCACGGCGGCATGCGCCTCATCCAGCGTCTTTCCCTCCAGCGGGATACCATTGACATAAATGTTGCGGTAGAATACGCCGTCGCCTTCGTCCAGCGTCTTCTTGATATCCATCAGCCGCGCGCCGTTTGTGATGCCGACGACAGCCAGCGCGATCACCGCCGCAGCGCAGGCGGCAAGGATGATCCCGTTGCGGATCGTTCTGTTCCTGCGCGCGCGCGCCTTTTTGGTCAGCTTCTTCCTGGCGGGTGCCTTCTTCTTCGGTTTGACGGCGGGCGCCTTTGCAGCGGAGGGCCTGCGGATCACATCCTCCTGTGCGTCCGGCTGCTGCCCATAGGCCGACGCCTCAGGCTGCGTGCCGCCCGCTGCGCCCATGTCAGCAGGCCGCTGTATATGCTCCGCCCCGGGCGCAGACTGCTTCGGACTGCTGCTTGGCCCGGCCTCCGCCTGCGCGGCCTTGCGCGGCGCGGCGGCTCTGGCGGTAAAGATGCGCCCGGCTGCAGCCGGCTTCGCATTGCTCGCGTCGTTATTCGTCTCCTGTACGGCCCGCTTGGATGCCCCCGCCCTGCGCGACGCCGCGCCGGAAACGGAGTGCGCCGATACCATCCAGTCCGGCGTATCCTCATCCTCAACGACGATGCGGATCGGCTCCGCCGGCTCCTGCGGCTGCTCCGGTGCAGCGGGAGCGGGCCTGCGCCGCCTGCGGCGATGCGTCTCCTCCTGTGACAAGGCCGTCACCTCCTTCTATCCGAAAACGGGCACACGCCCGTCACTATACAATCAATCACCATATATCATACTTCATTTGATGCTGATATGCAAGGGCTTTTGCCCGTTTTCTCCCCTGGGATCCCCCGCTGCCTATATGACGAAGCGTAGCGCCGTATTCTTCCATCCTCCGCCGGATTCTCCGCCGCTTCACCCCGGCGGGAAATTCATCAAAACTTTTTTTGTCGAAGCCCTTGACATTCCGCGCTCGTTTGCATATAATATATCCGTTGCATCCGAGATGCATCAATTGAATACGCGGTAGTGCTGGAATTGGCAGACAGGCACGTTTGAGGGGCGTGTGTTGTATGACGTATGGGTTCAAGTCCCATCTACCGCACCAAGCGAGAAATTGAGCAATAGCTGGATTTCTCGCTTTTCTCTTTGCCTGCAAGGCTTTTTCATTCACGTTTTATAGGAATTATTTCACGATAACAAGGAAATAAATCACGCTTTTGAGGAAACTTATGCAACAGCAATGCAACAGCAAATTCCGTTTTTTCCCGCCACATACCCGCATTCCCCCAATTTTTTCATTTTCGTGAAAACTGCACAAAACAAGATAGCCGCCGGATCTCTCCGACGGCTTCTCTTTTACTTCTTTTTTGCGATGCACTTATAGTACATGGCAGTCTTGTTTTGGCAGCATCTTTGTCGCTGCGATCGGCAACTTATTGCCGCGTTCTCTCGGCGTTCTACGCCCTTCACTCATTGTTTCAGCCTTCCCCTCAGCAAATACAGGCTTGCATTTCCCGCCGACCTTTGGTAAGATGAGGAAGATGGCGGCGGGCTTTCCGTCCTCCCTGTCGGGATTTGTCTTAAGCTTACTTCGTGCCGGAAGTAGGCTCTTTTCTTTACCTTGCATCCATTTAATCAACGCGATCACCTTGTCAACATCTCTCGTTTCCGCTGCAGAAGCTAGGATTGATTCGGGATTCGAGTACGACCAACCGTTTCATGATCACTTTTGAGCAACTTTAACCTATTACTGATTTCATGGTTGAAATAGCGATCATGATGTTTTATTATCATACCAATATATAGGGAGGCGCTGATATGGCACTTGGAGAACGTCTTACTCACTTCCGTATTCAGTCTGGCATGACACAGAAGCGTTTCGCTGAGATGATTGGGATCTCACCTACGAGACTTAACTACTATGAAAAGAATAAACGCCAACCAGATATCGATATGATCCGAAAGTTATCAGATGGTCTAGGGATAACAGTCAACGATCTGCTGGATCCAAATGCAACAACTCCCCCCGTGCCTGAAGAAACAGAAGTCTGCGAACAATCCACTTATGCACTGGAAACCGAGCTCAGAGCCCTTCTTATCAGGCTTAATCTGATTGCTCCCGGTGAAGAGCTTACCGCCGACCAATCGGACTTCCTCCTGCATCTGGCAGCGCTGATCAAGATCTATTTCAAAAAATAACCAAGCGCATAGGATTCAGTCAAGTTCTTCCCGCCGCCCCTCTGCCGGATGTCAACCGCCATGCGCCTTTCCGCGCAGAAAGCGCAAGCGTCGGTTGGTTTTCCTTCCTGTATCTGTATGGTATAATGCAGATGTACCGCAGGCCTGAGGAATATCACACCATACACGGAGGATCATTCATGAGCATCGGCAAGAACATCCAGTACCTGCGCAAGCAGCGCAGGATCACACAGGAGCAGCTCTCCGAAATTGTGCGCGTATCCCGCCAGACCGTATCCAAATGGGAGGCCGACGAGGCCACGCCGGAGCTTGGCAAGCTGGTGGAGCTGTGCGAGCTCTTCTCCTGCAAGCTCGATATGATCGTGCGCGAGGATCTGACCGCGCACGAGGGGATTTATTCCCCGATCACCATCCGCCGCGTTCCTGCCTTCACCATGGCGCGCTATGTCATCATCTCCCCGAACCCGGAGGACGACGTCAACGGCTACATGGATCGCTGGGCGCAGCGCTGCGGCCTGCTCAGCGCTTACCCGCAGGCAAAGCGCATCGGCTGGGACTTCCCGCATGTCTCCTCCGAGCAGCAGAACCGCTTTGGCCTGCATGGCTATGTCGCGGCCTATATCCTGCCGGAGGGCTATGATCACGTCTGCCCGGGCGTGGAATATGCCAAACAGATCGAGGCGGATTACGCCGTTATCACGATCACCGACCCGTTCGCCGCCGCCTTTGAGCGGATCCCCAATGCCTACCGCCGCCTCATCGCCTATCTGGACGGCACCGGCTTCCGCGAGAAGCCGCACGATGAAATCCTCTCCTGCTTTGAGTATGTCTATGAGCGGGACGGCGTCACCTATATGGACGTCTTCATCCATGTGGACGGCGTAGCCAAGGCGGATATCTTCACGACCTTCAGCGTTTCTGTCTGAGCATGCATAAATCCCTCTGTCCGTCGCCCGGCAGAGGGATTTTTTTATTCATTTTCGCCCGGTTCATGCCCCAGCAGCTGATTGACCATCAGCGCGGCGAAGATCACCGCGAAGCCCAGCAGGCACTGCGGCGTCATCCGCTCGCCCAGCAGCAGGAAAGAGAACAGCGCGCCGAACACCGACTCCAGCGACAGCAGGATCGATGCATGCGCCGCCGGCGCCATGCTCTGCCCGATATTCTGCAGGCTCATGGCGATCGTCGTGGAGACGACGGACAGATACAGCAGCCCGCCGACCGAGGACGTCGTGAAGGACAGCGTCATCCCCCGCTCGAAGATCAGCGTATACGCCAGCGCACAGACAGACGCCGCGGCAAACTGCAGCACGATCAGCGCATACACATTCGTCTTCTTATGGCAGTGATCCACAGCGATGATATGCGCCGCAAAGAGCGTGCCCGCCGCCAGCGTCAGAAGATCGCCGATATTCAGCCCGCCGCTCTCGCCGTCCAGCGACAGCAGGCCGATGCCCGTGAGCATCAGCGCGGCCGCCGCCAGCGTCGCCTTCCTCAGCCGCTGGCCAAAGAGCAGCCAGCCCGCAATCGGCACAATCAGCACATATACGGTCGTCAGGAAGGCATTCCTGCCCGCCGTGGTATGGTCAAGGCCGATGGTCTGCACGATGTATGCCGCGCTCAGCAGCAGGCCGACCACCCCGCCGCGCAGCAAATCCCCGCGGCCAAGCCCCTTGAGATGCTTCCGGAAGATCAGCGCCGCCAGCACGGAGCCGATCGCATAACGCATCGCGATGATCGCCCCGGGCGGGAAGCTGTCCAGCGAATTCTTCATAAACACAAAGCCGCCGCCCCAGATCAGCGCCGTCAGCAGCAGCATGCCGTCCGCTATCCATATCTTCCTGTTCATCCTTATTTCCTCCGCTTCCTGCCCGCATACGCGGGACGTCTGCCATTGTACCACAATCCGCACAAGAAGGAAAGCATGACCGGGATTGCATACATCAAATAAAACACTTTACAACCTCCCGCATTTTGGTGTATCATGAAAATAGAACATTCGTATGTTGCCATCTCTGTCTGCCGCCGCCGCGCGGCGTCCGGCGGACCTGCTGACCCGGATACATCAATAAAGGAGATCATAGTCATGGATAACAAGATTCCGAATCTCGTCCTCCCGGGCGACGAAGTCGAGCAGACCCCTGCTGTTGAGACCCCTGCTGCCGAGGCTCCCGCTGCTGAGGCTCCCGCTGCTGCTCCGGCTGCCGCCGCTGTGCAGGCCGCGCCTGTCGCCGCTGCCGCCCCCGCCAAGGAGGAAAAGCTTGAGCCTGTTGCCGCGCAGGATGACTCCCTGAGTTTTGACAATCTCTCCGAGCAGGAGAAGGCAGCCGTGCTCGCGTTCGTCGAGCGCATCGACATCAGCGACAGCGAGACCGTCCTCAAGTACGGCAACGCTGCCCAGATGAAGATCACCCAGTTCTCCGACAAGATCCTCGAAGAGGTCAAGACCAAGGACACCGGCGCCATCTCCGATATGCTGACCGACCTCATCGCCGAGCTCAAGGGCTTCGACGTGGACGAGGGCAAGCGCGGCGGTCTGTTCGGCCTGTTCAAGAAGGCCGGCAACAACATCACCCAGCTCAAGGCCAAGTATGAGAAGGTCTCCACCAACATCATGGAGATCATCGCCTCCCTGCAGGGCCATCAGAAGCAGCTCATCTCCGACGCGGCGATGCTGGATGATCTCTACGCGCAGAACGAGCAGTACTATCACGAGCTGACCCTCTACATCATCGCCGGCGAGCTGAAGCTGCGCCGTCTGCGCGAGGAGGATCTGCCGCCGCTGCTGGCGAAGGCGCAGGAGACCGCCGATCCCGCCGATGCGCAGGCTGCCAATGACTTCGCGCAGCTGATCGACCGCTTTGAGAAGCGCATCCATGATCTCAAGCTCACCCGCATGGTTTCCGTGCAGATGGGTCCGCAGATCCGCCTGATGCAGACCAACGACAATGTGCTCGCCGAGCGCATCCAGTCCACCATCGTCAACACCGTCCCGCTGTGGAAGAGTCAGATGGTCATCGCCCTTGGCATGCAGCATGCCGAGGATGCGCTCAAGGCGCAGAAGGCCGTCACCAACATGACCAACGAGCTGCTCCGCGCGAACGCCGAGCGCCTGAAGGTCGGCACCATCGAGACCGCGAAGGAAGCCGAGCGCGGCGTGATCGATCTGGAGACCATCCGCGTGGCGAACACCGCGCTGATCGACACCCTCACCGAGGTCCAGAAGATCCAGCGCGAGGGCGCTCAGAAGCGCGCCGAGGCGTCCATCGAGCTGGGCCGCCTGGAGAAGGAGCTCCGCGACAAGGTGCTGGAGATCAACAAGTAATCCCAACGCATAGGATAAGGGCCGCAGAGCAGCGCAATGCTTTGCGGCCTTTTTCAGGACAACGCAGTTCACGGGAGGAAGCATGGCCAGAAAGAAAGCTTATGCGCCGGTCAAGCCCGCACGCAGCTTCGAGGAGCAGGCGCAGCGCCTGACCGAGCTGCACAGCCTCGACGTCGGCAACGCCGACCGCGCACAGCATATCTTCTCCACCGTCAATTATTACCGCCTGACGACCTACGGCAAGCATCTGCGCCGCAGCGACGACCCGGAGCGATTTGTCGACGGCGTGACGCTGGATATGCTCTATGAGCTCTATCAGTTCGACATGGGCATGCGTCACGAGATCCTCCCCGTGCTGGAGTTCTTTGAGGTGCAGCTGCGCGCGAAGCTCTCCTATCATCTGGCGATGACCTACGGCTCGCTCGGGTATATGGATGAAGCGAACTTCCGCCCGGAGCGCCTGCCCAACGGCGGCCTCGTGCAGAAGAATCTGATCGGCAAATTCAAGAGCGAGGTCAAGCGCTCCGGCGATCTGGCCTTCGTCCGCCATCACAAGGAGAAGTACGGCGGTCAATTCCCGATCTGGGCGGCGGTCGAGCTCTTCACCTTCGGTATGCTGGGCACGCTCTTTGACATCATGCAGGAGCAGGACCAGAATGCCGTCAGCCGCGAATACGGCCTCAAGCCCTATCAGCTCAGCCGCCTCATCGCCGTCGCGACCGACGTGCGCAATATCTGCGCTCACTATAACCGCCTGTATAACCAGCCGCTGGAGCAGAAGCCCTTCCTGCCGGACAAGTACCGCAGATATGAGGACAACACGCTCTTCGCCCTGCTGCTCGGGCTGCGCAGCGTCGCCGGTCAGCAGCGCGTGTTCCACCAGATGATCCGCGGCATCGCGCAGCTTGCGCAGGATTATCCCGCCGCCGATCTGTCGCTGTGCGGCTTCCCGGAGGATTGGGAGGCGCTGCTGCGAAACGGATAAACCGATAACCACAAAGAGATCCGGGGCATGAATCGCCTGCCCCGGATCTCTATTTGTTTATTCAGATGGCGTAAATAAGGATCGCCACCGTGTGCAGGATACTCCCCAGCACAACGAACAGATGAAAGACGCTGTGCATATACCGGCGCTTGCGCCCGAATCCATAGAACGCCGCGCCGACCGTATACGCCATGCCGCCCGCCAGAATCAGCAGGAAGCCGGGCCACGTCAGCGCGCGGATCACCAGCGGTATGCAGACAACCGCCGCCCAGCCCATGCCGATATAGCAGATCATCGAGAACACACGGCAGCGCTTCATATCGATCGCCGTCAGCGTGATGCCCAGCGCCGCCAGCCCCCACATCACCGCCAGCAGCACCCAGCTCATCACGGGGTCAATCGGGCGCATCGCGCTGAGCAGGATGGGCGTATAGGTGCCGGCGATCAGCACATAGATCGTGCAGTGATCCATGACCTGCATCACGCGCTTCGCCGTGCCCTCGCGCAGGCCGTGGTAGACGCTGGACATCGTGTACAGCAGGATCATCGACAGGCCAAAGACGATACCGCCCGCAAGGCCGTATCCATTCCCCCGCACGGCGGCGAACACAACGCACAGCACGAGCGCCGCCACGCCGACCGCGCCGCCGACGATGTGGCTGACCATGTTGAATATTTCCTCGCCCTTCGTATAGTCCGGGAGCTTCCTGTCTTTCAGCTTCTCACGCATACGCAACCGCCTCCGCCTATCTGGTTTTGATTACTACGTCTCATTGTATCACGAATAATTCTTCTCGTCAACATCCTTCCATTGACCGTCTATCCATCCATGCCGCAAACAACGCCATTTTATACCTCCGCAACAGAAATACCGCGCCATGCTCTCAGCAAGAGCCGATGCGCCGATTCCTGCAGAACAGAATAATGATCCCCCGGCGGAGCCGGGGGTTTTTCTTCGACGGGCATAGCCCTATGTTACTGGCCACGTGTCACGTCACGTTGGTACGATCTGGCACCTGCATAAGCTTACTACTTGCTGCCCGTAAACGGGCTTAGCT
>JAGBAV010000123.1 GCA_017938795.1 Clostridia bacterium | reverse complement strand
GTCGCCGCGGCCGTTGATCATGTCGCCGTCACCCTCAGCGGCAGCCACGTACATGCACGGACCGTCAAACTTCTGGGCGATGAGGGTCTCCGGGGTCTCCGGGCCGAAGTTGCCCAGGAACACGGTCAGCGCGTTGCAGCCGGCGGCCTTGACGTCGGCGATGGCGGCAAGGGCGTCCTTCTCGTTCTCGACGGTGACCTTGCACTCATACAGGCCCTCGCCGTAGGCGGCGACGATCGCAGCGCGGCGCGCCTCGGACAGCGCGATGGGGAAGCAGTCGCGGGAGACGGCGATAATGCCCATCTTTACCTCAGGGATGTTGATCATGGTGGTTTTCTCTCCTTTGCTTATCAGATGAGGTCCTTGATGTCGATGTTCGTACCTTTAAGGCCGATGACGGCGCCGTCCTTTGCCTCGGAGGCGTCCTCATGAGCCAAAAGCCACTTGTTGCGCGCCCAGAGCTGGCGGTCCATCACGTTCGCGCCGCCTTCGGGGCGATAGTCGGTGTTGGTGCCCAGCGGCAGGGCGATGAGCACGCGGAAGCCCTTCGCCGGGTCGGTGTGGCAGGGGGCGTAGTGCAGCGTGGTCGCGTAGCACTCGACCATCACGCCGGCCGGGCAGCGGAAGGCCTTGACCTTCGCGGTATCCAGCACGCCGTCGACGATCTCTTCCTGCTTGGCGATGAGGAGGATGAAGTCCTCGGTGCCGAGGTTGAATTCGCTGTCGCGATGATACTCAAGGCAGTTGAGCATGGTGTTGTGGCCGTTGCAGTAGCCCAGCTGGAAGGGCATGCCGCCGTAGAGCGCCTCGCCCACAGCCTCGGCGTCCTTCGCCGCATGCAGGCAGTCGACCTTCGGCACATAGGCGACGTTGTCGGGGCAGGGCGTGGTCGCCAGCGCCTCGAGGATGCCTTCTACCGGGTAGCCTTCGACCACACGGCCGTACGGCGCGAACTCGGCGTCGTACACGGAATAGATTTTCATGCGCATCTCCTCCTGTTGTCTATGGGGTGGAAAACACCGGGATTATGCAGACCGGATGATCGGTCAGTTCAGCTTGGAGAGGCTGCCGTAGGCCTCCTTGAGCGCCGGGTAGAGGGAGGCGTAGAGCTCGTAGAACGGCTCGTACGCGTCATGCTGCGCGGCGTCGGGCTCGAGGGCAGGGTTGAGCTTGATCATCTTCTCGCACGCGGTCGGGATGTCCTTGTACAGGCCCGCGGCCACGCCGGCGAGGATGGCGACGCCCAGCGCCGGGCCTTCCTGGCTGACGACGGTGCGCACCGGCATATTGAAGATATCGGCCATCATCTGGCGCCAGAACGGGCTCTTCGCGCCGCCGCCGCAGGCCAGCATCTCGCTGGGTACGACGTGCATGCCGGAGAGGACGTCGAGGTTCTGCCTCTGGGAGTACATGACGCCCTCCATGACAGCGCGGAGCATGTCGCGGCGGGTATGCATGGCGGAGAGGCCGATGAACGCGCCGCGCGCATTGGAATCCAGCAGCGGGCTGCGCTCGCCCATCAGATAGGGCAGGAAGATCAGGCGGTTCGCGCCGACGGGGCTCTTGGCCGCCTGCTGGTTCATCAGGATGTACGGATCGGTATCCATTTCCTTCGCCGCGTCGATCTCGGCCTGGCAGAAGGTATCGCGGTACCACTTGAGGGAGAGACCGGCGGAGAGCGTGCAGCTCATCACCGTGTACGCGCCCGGAACGGCGGCACAGAAGGTATGCACGCGGCCCTTCGGGTCGATCTGCACCTTATCGGAGTGGGCAAAGACCACGCCGCTGGTGCCGATGGTCGTGAACGCGCGGCCCTCGCAGACCACGCCCGTGCCGACAGCGGCGGCCATGTTGTCGCCCGCGCCGCCCGCGACGATCGTGCCCTCGCACAGGCCGGTCTCGGCGGCTGCCGCGGCGCTGATGCGGCCGGCGATATCGCTGCCCTCGACCAGCGGCGGGAAGAGCGCCGGATCAAGGCCGAGCTTCTCCATGATCTCGGTTGACCAGCAGCGGTTCGGGACGTCCAGCAGGTTCATGCCGCTGGCGTCGGAGACTTCCTGCGCGAGCGTGCCGGTGAGCATGTAGCGCACATAGTCCTTGGGCAGCAGGATATGGCGGACCTTCGCCCAGATCTCCGGCTCATTCTTGCGCACCCAGAGGATCTTGCCGGCGGTGAAGCCGGTGAGCGCGGGGTTCGCGCTGATCTCGATGAGGCGCTCCGCACCGACGGCGGCGGTGATCTCATCGCACTCGGCCTGCGTGCGGCCGTCGCACCAGATGATGGAGCGGCGCAGCACATTGCCCTCCTCGTCCAGCAGCACGAGGCCGTGCATCTGGCCGCTGATGGCGAGGCCCTTCACGTCCTTCGCGTCCACGCCGCTCTTGGCGAGGACCTCACGGATCGTGATCTTCGCAGCATTGAGCCAATCCTGCGGATCCTGCTCGGCCCAGCCGTTCTGCGGCTGATGGAGCGGATACTCGATGGTGTGGCTGGCGATGCTCGTGCCGTCAAGGTCGAAGAGCACGGTCTTCGTACCGGAGGTGCCAAGGTCAATACCCAGTAAATATTCCATATCGGTTCTCCTTTCGATCGGGGAGATTGAATCGGGATTCTGTCGGCCCGATTGACAACGGAATTACAGCGCGATGCGCACAGCCTGATGGCCGGTGAGCTTCTCGGTCAGCGCGTCGGGCTGGCCCATGCCGGCATAGAGCACGACGGAGCCTTCGCTTACGGCGCTGCCGTCCTCGGCGACGACGAGGAAGCGCTCGGCTTCAATATCGATGACAGCCTCGGCGCTGCCGCCCGCGGGGATGCTCACGCGCTTGAAGCCGCACAGGCGCGGATGCTTCGGCGCGAGCGCGCTGCCCTCGTTCTGGCAGTAGATCTGCACGACGTCCTGCGTGGCGGCTGCGCCGCGGTTCTCGCAGGTGACGGTGACGCGCACGCCCTTCTCCGTCTTCTCCGCGGAGGCGGCGGTGACCAGCGTGTCGCCGTAGGTCAGGCCGTAGCCGAAGGGATAGAGCGGCTCATGGTCGATATAGCGGTAGGTACGGCCGGCCATGGCGTAGTCGGTGAAGGCCGGCATCTGATCCAGCTGATCGTTGTGATAGAAGGTGACGGGCAGCTTGCCGGACGGGGAGGCCTTGCCCAGCAGCAGCTCGGCGATGGCCTTGCCGCCGCGTGCGCCCGGGTACCAGCCCAGCAGCACGGCGTTGGCCTTCTCGCTGGCCTCGCCAAGGTCGATGGAGCTGCCGGCGAGCAGTACGATGACAGTCGGCTTGCCGACCTTGAGCACAGCGTCCACCATGGCGCGCTGCGGCTTGGGCAGCAGCAGGTTGAGCTTGTCGCCGGAGGCGTCGGCGTTGCCGG